>NZ_JBZAYE010000317.1:0-8230 GCF_058244205.1 Variovorax sp. 20P10.2.4 | reverse complement strand
ATGGTCGCTGCGTGGCGTGCAGGCCCCCGAGGCAAGCGGCATTTTCGCGCTGGGGCGCGAGGCGGCGCGCGGCTATGACATCTATGCATCGGATGCCACGCGCCCGGTGGAGATGGGACCGTCGCAGCGCGCGGAGCTCGTCAGCTGGGTCTCGTCGCGCCTGGGACGGCAGGTCGCGATCCCCGACCTCGCGGCCGCGGGCTACGGCTTCGTGGGTGGTCGCCTGGTCATGACCGAGCATGGCCCGGCCGGCCTCTTCATCTACCAGGACGCGCAGGCCACGCGGCTTTCGCTGATGGTGCGGCCGATGGCCGTCGACCAGGACACGCCGACGATGAAGCGCATCGACGGCCCGCACACGGGCTATGCCTGGGCCGACCGCGGACTCGGCTATGGCGTGGTGGGTGCGAACGAGGCGCGCGTGCTGCATCCGCTGGCCGACGAGATGCGGCGCCAGATCGGCGAAGAGCTCAAGGGGTAGGTCCACGGCAAGCGGCCGGCCCGTCGAGCCGGATGCCGGGGGCGTAACCTTTTGCCCCCGGCAGCCGAACTAGCCTTCGAAGCGGCGGCGTTGCGCCAAGCTGGCGTCTCGCGCGTGCTTCGTTATATTCAACAGTACATATCGATGGCCGCCATCCGCCCCATCGTCCAGGAGTTGTCATGACCCATCGTTCGGATCGTCGTTTCTTCCTTGGTGCCTCGGCTTCGACGCTCGGGGCCGCGGTGGCCGCCGCCTGGGGCTGGCGCTCCGGTGCCGCGCAGGCCGCGGAGCCCGGCAAGTTCGAGGTCACCCGGACCGACGCCGAATGGCGCAAGCTGCTCACACCGAACCAGTACGCGGTGCTGCGGCAGGACGGCACCGAGCGGCCCTACAGCAGCCCGCTCAACGACGAACATCGGGAGGGCCGTTTCGCCTGCGCGGGCTGTGCGCTGGATCTCTTCTCCTCGAAGACGAAGTTCGACAGCAAGACCGGCTGGCCCAGCTTCTGGCAGCCGTTGCCGAACGCCGTCGGCGAGACGAGCGACAGCTCCCACGGCATGACCCGCACGGCGGTGCATTGCCGCCGTTGCGGCGGGCACCTGGGCCATGTCTTCAACGACGGGCCCCAGCCCACGGGCCTGCGCTACTGCATGAACGGCCTGGCCATGAAATTCGCGCCCGGCGCCGCCTGACTCCCCCACCCGGGCCTCCCCACCATGCTGCTGTTCGTCGTCGCCTATCTGGGCGGGGTCCTGACCATCCTGAGCCCCTGCATCCTGCCGGTGCTGCCCTTCGTCTTCGCGCGTGGCGACCGGCCCTTCATGAAGAACGGGCTGCCGCTGCTGATCGGCATGGCACTGACTTTCGCCGGCGTGGCCTCGCTGGCCGCGGTCGGCGGCGGCTGGGCCGTGGAGGCGAACCAGTACGGGCGCGCCGTGGCGATCGTGCTGATGGCGCTGTTCGGCCTGGCGCTGCTGCTGCCGGGACTGTCCGAGCGGCTCGCGCGGCCGCTCGTGGGCTGGGGCGAGCGGCTGTCCGCCTCGGCCGAAACCACCAGTGCGGACGGATCGCCGCGCTCCGCCTTCGGCACCTCGCTGCTGCTCGGCGTGGCCACGGGCCTGCTGTGGGCGCCGTGTGCCGGCCCCATCCTCGGGCTGGTGCTGACCGGCGCGGCACTGGGCGGTGCCAGCGTCCGGACCTCGCTGCTGCTGCTGGCCTACGCGGCGGGCGCGGCCACCTCGTTGGCCGGTGCGCTGCTGGTGGGCGGACGGCTGTTCAAGGCCATGAAGCGGTCGCTGGGCGCGGGCGAATGGATCCGCCGCGGCATCGGCGCGGCCCTGCTGTGCGGCGTGGTGGCCATCGCGCTGGGGCTGGACACCGGCGTGCTGGCGCAGCTCTCGCTGGCGGGAACCGCCTCGGTCGAGCAGGCGCTGATCGACAAGGTGCGGCCCAGGGATGAATCGCCGCTGGTGACGACCGGCCCCGACTCCACCGTGATGATGGCGCCCGGCAACGCCATGATGGCCGCCAACACCGCGATGCGGGCCGAGAGCGGCGGCGCCGCGGCGCTGCCGGTCGAAGACCAGGCCCCCGCGCTCGACGGCGCCGTGCAATGGCTCAACTCGCCGCCCCTGCGCATGGAGGCCCTGCGCGGCAAGGTGGTGCTGATCGACTTCTGGACCTACTCCTGCATCAACTGCCTGCGCGCCCTCCCCTACGTGCGCGCATGGGCCGAGAAGTACAAGGACAAGGGCCTGGTGGTGATCGGCGTGCATGCGCCGGAGTTCGCGTTCGAGAAGAAGCTCGACAACGTGCGCAAGGCCGTGAAGGACCTGCAGCTCGACTACCCGGTGGCGGTCGACAACGACTATGCGATCTGGCGCGCCTTCAGGAACGAGTACTGGCCCGCGCACTACTTCATCGACGCGCAAGGGCGCATCCGCCATCACCACTTCGGCGAAGGCGCCTACGACGAGTCGGAGCAGGTCATCCGGCAGCTGCTGGCCGAAGCTGGGCAAGGCGTGATGTCGGCAGACCTCGTCAAGGTCGAGGCGCAAGGCGCGCAGGCCGCGGCGGACAGCGCGAACCTGAGATCGCCCGAGACCTACATCGGCTACGAACGCGCCGAGAATTTCGTCTCGCCCGGCGGCCCGGTCCGCGGCAAGGCGCACGGCTACACGGCGCCGTCCCGGCTCGAGGCCAACCAATGGGCGCTCGGCGGCAACTGGACCGTGGGCGGGCAAAGCGCCGTGCTCGACAAGGAACAGGGGCGCATCGCCTACCGCTTCCATGCGCGCGACCTGCATCTCGTGCTCGGATCGACGACGCCGGGGCATCCCGTGCGCATCAAGGTGACCCTCGACGGCAAGCTGCCCGGAGACGACCACGGCATCGACATCGATGCACAAGGCAATGGAGTGGTAGACGGCCAGCGCCTCTACCAGCTGGTGCGGCAGCGCGGGGCGGTGGCGGATCGGCGCTTCGAGATCGAGTTTCTCGATCCGGGCGTGGAGGCCTTTGCGTTCACCTTCGGTTGATCGCGCGCTAGTCCCAGATCGCCGCGTTCACCAGGTAGTCGGGCAGCGTCCGGGCGGCCAGCACGAGCAGGCCGAAATCCGCATCGTCAAGTTTCTGCGGCGCGGTGTCGAAGTGGCTCAGCGTTCCGACGACCCGCGCATCGAGCAGCGTCAGCGCGACCGCGTGGTAGGCGCGGATCATTCCCTGGTAGGGACTGCCGTCGAGCAGCGCCTCCTGGGAGGAGTCCTCGACGTGAAGGAAGGCGTCGCGCAGCACGAACCGGCAGAAACTGTCGGCCAGCGGAAACACGGCGAAGCGTTCGGGCCGTGGTTGCTCCAGCTTGTCGATCAGCAGCACGTTCCTGACCTGATCGCCGTCGACCTTGAAGATGGCGGTGAAGCGATGCGGAACCGCCGCATTCAGGGCCCGCAGTGCATGTTCGAAGGCCTGCGCCTGGATCAGCGACAGGACCGAATCCGCGGTGGCTTCGAGTCGTTGCCTGGGTGGCGTGGGCAAGGTGGGCATCATCGGCTGGGGCGCTAGCAGATGGCTTCGTGCACCGCTTCGTCCGCGATGAGCAGGTCCTTGTAGAAGGCGCCGAACGGGCGTGTCGGATGCGCGATCTGGATCTCCAGCACCCAGAGTCCCGGACCGCGCCCGGCCGCGGGGATCGCGGGCGGGAAGTCGCCCACACGGTGTTCGTGGAGGCCCAGGTTGAGGCGCCATCCTCTCGCCTGCGCACGCTGCGTCGCGTACGCATACAGCGCCTCGCCGTCGAGGCCCTCGGTGCACAGGCGCGAACTCACTTCCTGCCAGATCGCGCGCACGGTTCTCGCGCAGTCTTCCATCTGGGGATCGCCGCCGACCACGAAGGTCTCGCCGGCGTCGCCCTCATGGCCCTCCCACACGGGGCCGATATCGATGAAGAAGATGTCCTGCTCGCCGAGCACGCGAGCCGGGTCGGACGCGTCCCTGGCGGTCTTGAGCGTGTCCTCGCCGAAGCGGATCGCGACCGGATGCCAGTTGCGCTCCATCTCCAGCGCCTGCAGCGTCGCCGCCGCCAGGGCCGTGGCCTGCGCATGCGTCATGCCGGGCCGGATGCCCGCAGCGATCTGCCGGACCGCGCGCTGCGACAGGGAGCGCGCGCGTCGCAGGGCCGCCAATGGCAACCCTGCCTCGGTGACGGCGGATCGGAGCAATTCGGGAAGCATCATGGTCATCGGCGGTATCCGTCTGCCTGGATCGAGGCAATCGCTGTATCTTACAAAATACAGCGATACCCGCTCCCGCCCCGCCGGCGATGCCTCTGCCCTAGATGTAGCAGTTCTTCAGGATGATCGCGCGACCGGCCGTGCTGCCCACGTAGGCGATGAAGGCGTCGACCGCGGCATTGGTCGAGCCGGCGCGGCCGCGGATCGCCACGGCGTCCTGCAGCAGGCGGTCATGCGGCGGGTTGCCGTTCACCGTGGCCGGCGTGTACTCGAAGTAGGTGCCGGTCAGCGGCGTGCGGATGGCGCCGGTGCTGCTGTCGCACAGCTGCGACTTGGCGACGAATCCGATGTTGGGATAGGTCGTGGCGCTGGTGCTCGCGTTCACCGCCGTGTAGGTGGTGCCGATGGTCGTGTACTGCGCGAACTTGGCGTCGTAGGCACCACCCGGGTAGGTGATGGCGTTGACCCGGCTGAGCACCTGCTGGGCCGCGGTGCCGTACGGCGCGGTGACGGGGTTGGCGATCGCGACCTGGCCGTTCGCATAGGCGTAGCTCGCGGGATTGGTGAAGCCGCTCGAACCGCTGGTGCTCACGTTCGGGCCGTACTTGGACCACAGGATCAGCTTGCCCTCGGCATAACGGAACGGCACCTGCACCACGGTGGGATGGCCGGTGCGCAGGGCTGCCGGCGTGGTGTCGTCGGCCGCGAAGAACAGGTCATAGGGCGTGGTGCCGCCGGGCGCGGCCAGCGCGGTGTTGATCGCCGTCTGGAAATCGCCCGTCGCGCCATAGGTCACGGTGAAGCTGCTGCCCGAGAACGGCAGGCCCGAGGCCCCGAAGGCATTGACGAGCTGGACCATCGCGCCCTGGAAATTCGCGGCCACCGCCACGGTGATCGACTGCGCCCAGGTGGCGGACGAACCCAGCATCAGCACCGATGCCGAGACGCTCAGGGTAATTTTTCTGATCGAAAGCTTTTTCACGTTATCTCCTCGAGGAATTGGATGAATGACTGCGTGTGAATCTTTCGCGCTATATAGGCTTGCATATAGGTTGCATAGCATTCGGGTAATGCATAGGCATTGAATTGAAGGCTCTGGCGACGTTAAATCGTCCTATGGCGCGAAAAAAATCACGGACGCTATACTCTCAAAAATATAACGAGACAGGTGAACAAATGAAGAAGACCACGAAAAAATACACTGGCCATGTTCCCGAATTGAGTTCGAAAGTATGCGCGGCCATTTACGCGTTGCTTTGTTCTTATTCATCCATCGCCACGGCCGCGCCGCAGGGCGGCACGGTCACCAGCGGCAGCGCCACCATCGGCCAGGCGGGCAGCGTGACGCGCATCGACCAGAGCACGCAACGCGCGAGCATCAACTGGCAGGGCTTCGGCATCGCCGCCGGCGAAACCGTCAATTTCAACCAGCCCAATGCCTCGGCGATCACGCTCAATCGCGTGGTCGGCAACGAACGCAGCGTGATCGAGGGCGCGCTCAATGCCAATGGCAAGGTCTTCCTGATCAACTCCAACGGCGTGCTGTTCACCCGCGGCAGCAGCGTGAACACGGCCGGCCTCGTGGCCAGCACGCTGAACCTCAGCGACGCGGACTTCAATGCCGGGCGCTTCGTTTTCAGCGGCAATGGCGGCAGCGGCTCGGTCATCAACATGGGCACGCTCACCGCGGCCCAGGGCGGCTATGTCGCGCTGCTCGGGCGCTCGGTGTCGAACCAGGGCGTGATCGTCGCCACCAAGGGCACGGTGGCGCTGGGCAGCGGCGAGAAGATCAGCCTCAACTTCAACGGCGATTCGCTGGTGAGCCTCAGCATCGACGAAGGCGCGCTCGGTGCGCTGGTCGAGAACAAGGGCGCCATCCAGGCCGACGGCGGCACGGTGATCCTCACCGCGAAGGCGGCCGACGAGCTGCTGGGCAGCCAGGTCAACAACACGGGCATCGTGCAGGCGCGCACGATGGACGATCTCAAGGGCCGCATCGTCTTGCGCGCCGATGGCGGCACGGCCAACGTGGGCGGAACGCTCGATGCCTCCTCGTCCGCGACCGGCAGCGGCGGAACCGTCGAGACCTCGGGCCGCAGCGTGCGCGTGTCGGACGACGCCGTGGTCACGACCAAGGCCGCGAATGGCGATACCGGCACGTGGACGCTGGCTTCCGATGCCTTCACCGTCGGTGCGGGCGCGAACATCAGCGGTGCCCAGCTCGGCAGGCAACTGGGCAGCAACAACGTGGTGATTTCATCGACGGGCGGGAACGGCGCCGATGGCCACCTCTACGTCGGCCAAGGCGTGAACTGGTCGGCCAACACCGCGCTCACGCTGACCGCGGCCAACGACGTGCGTATCGATGCGCCGATCACGGCGACGGGCGCGCGCGCGGGGCTGAAGCTCAACTACGGTGGCGACTACCGCATCGACATGAGCCAGGGCGCGTCGGTCACGCTGAGCGGTGCCAATGCGACGCTCGCGATGAACGGGCAGGCCTACACGCTGATCCACAGCATGAGCGACCTGGAGAAGATCGACGACGCGGGCGGTGATGCGGCGGGCCGCTATGCGCTCGCGGGCAATCTCGATGCATCGGGCAGGATCTATGACAACACGGTGGTGTCCAAGCTGTCGGGCACGCTGGCGGGGCTGGGTCATACGATCAGCAACCTGACGATCCTGGAGCCGGTGCACAACGACTCCTCGCAAACGCCGGTCGGACTGATCGGCTCGGCGCAGGTCGGCAGCGCGATCCGCGACATCGGCCTGATCGGCGTCGACGTCAGCGGCTATGGCCGCGTCGGCGGACTGGTCGGGGAAAACTTCGGCGGCGCTATCAGCCACGCCTACGTCACGGGGTCGGTGCAGGGCGTCGTCAACGTGGGCGGCCTGGTGGGATACAACGGGACCAGCTTCAACCCCGACACCGGGGAGTTCATCGTCGGCAACGGCATCATCTCGGACTCCTTTTCGACCGCTGCCGTGAGCGCATCGACACGCTACACGGGCGGCTTCAGCTACATCGGCGGACTGGTGGGGAGGAACTTCGGCGCGACCTACAAGATTCTTCGCTCCAGCGCCACCGGCAACGTCTCGGTGGTCACCGACACCAGCTCTGGCCTGCTCAACGGAAACATCGGCGGGCTGGTCGGCGGCAACATCAACGGCACCATCGCCGACTCCCATGCCACGGGCAGCGTTTCTGTGTCGGACAACACGAGCTCCGTCGGCGGCCTCGTCGGCATCAACAGCGGCGCCACCGCGTCCGTGACCAACAGCTACGCCACGGGCAACGTGACGGGCGGAGACTCCAACGTCGGCGGGCTGGCCGGACAAAACCTCGGGGGCGCCAGCATCGTCGACTCCTATGCGAGCGGCAACGTGAGAGGCGGCGCGAGCAACGCCTCTCAGAACGTCGGCGGCCTGGTCGGCTGGAACAACGGCAGCACCATCTCGGGCTCGCATGCGAGCGGCGTCGTCACGGCTTTCGGCGCTTCGGTGGGCGGACTGGTCGGCAGCAACGGCGGTCCCGACGCGAGAATCACCAACTCCTATGCCACCGGCGACGTGAACGGCGGGCCGGTCAGTGCCGGCGTGGGCGGCCTGGTCGGCGGGAACAGCGGCACCATCGCCGGATCGCATGCCACGGGCAATGTCAGGGGCGAGATCGCGGGCGGCCTGGTCGGCGGCAACTCGGGCCTCATCACGGACTCCTTCTCGAGCGGCAACGTGTTCGGCGCCTACGCCGCAGGTGGCCTGGTGGGGCAGATGGACGGAGGCTCGGTCCTCAACTCGCGCGCCAGCGGCAACGTGACGGGCGGCGCCGACTTCGACTTCACGGGCGGGCTGGTGGGCCGCATGCAGGATGGCAACGTCGACAACTCCCATGCCACCGGGTCGGTCATCCACGGCAACGACACCACGGGCCGCCTGATCGGAAGCAACACGGGCTCGGGCACCATCACCAACAGCACCTACCGCGATGCAGCGGCCGAAGCAGCGGCGCAAGCCGCAG
>NZ_JBZAYE010000316.1:0-8264 GCF_058244205.1 Variovorax sp. 20P10.2.4 | reverse complement strand
TGGACAGCGTGCGGCCCGACCTGCTGCTGGTCGACATCGGCATGAAGGACATGAACGGCATCGAGCTGGCCGCGCTGCTGCTCGAGCGCGAGCCCGCGCCGCACGTCGTGATGCTCAGCATGTACGACAACCCCGAGTACGTGCAGCGCGCGCTGCAGGCCGGCGCGCACGGCTACGTGCTGAAGGACGCGCCGGCGTCGGAGATCGTCGCGGCCATCGAGGCCGTGTCCGCGGGCGGTACCTTCCTGAGCCCGGCCGTGTCGAAGAAGCTGTTCCGCAACCAGACCCCGCGCCCGCTGCTCACGCCGCGCGAGAGCGAGATCCTCGCGGCGCTGGGCCGCGGCGAATCGAGCAAGCAGATCGCGCGCGACCTCGGCCTGAGCGTGCGCACGGTCGAGGCGCACCGCCAGAGCATCAAGCGGCGGCTCGGGATCGAGGGGCAGGCCGAGCTGATCAAGTATGCGGTGGAGCATGCGAGGGAGTTCGAGCGGCGCTGAATGCGCCGCAAAAGTTCCCGTCTGCACGCAGTTGGCGCGAACTTCGGAGTTTCCGAACGAAACGGACGTAAACGAATGAGCGCCGGCCTCGCGCCGAGCGCACAACCTGCCTCCGCATGAGGTAGAACCGCAGCCTCGCCGCGCGGCGACGGATCGCTCCGAACCCGTGCATCGTTCACGCTGCCTCGCTTTCGCGTGCGTGCCGGCCGAAGGCCGGCGTAGCGCCCGTTAAATTCGAGCCGGTGCGTCCCCGCCGCTTCGCTGCGCGGGGGCGTCACCGAACTGTCATCCATCCACAAGGAATCACTCGTTTTGAACAAGACCGACCTCATTGCCGCCATTGCCAACGACACCAGCCTGAGCAAGGCCGACGCCGCCCGCGCCCTCGACGCGGCGCTCGACAACCTCTCGCGCGCGCTCGCCGGCGGCGACACGGTGCAACTGATCGGCTTCGGCACCTTCGCGGTGACCAGCCGTCCCGAGCGCACGGGCCGCAACCCGTCGACCGGCCAGCCCCTGACGATCAAGGCCAGCAAGGCCCCCAAGTTCACCGCCGGCAAGGCGCTGAAGGACGTGGTGAACGGCGTGGCGCAGCAGGCCTGATCCCGTGCTTCGCGGCGCGCGGTTCACGCGCGCTGCACCCCAGCCCTCCGCGGGCCCGCGCATCCGATGCGCGTGGAACGCGGAGGGTTTGCTTTTGGCGCGCGGGCATTCGCGCTAGAGTGCGCGCACGTTCACAAGACCCGTCCATCGACATGCACGACGCACGCGCGCACGACCCCGGCCACCGCATCCCGACGCAACTGCATCGGTTCCTTGCCGCCGGGGCCTGCGCGGTGGCGATCCTGGCCGCGGGCTGCGCGAGCCGGCCCCCGTCGACCTCTTCGCCATCGATTCCCACGGTGCGCAGCTCGCCGCTGAGCGACGAGCAGTCGAACAGCATCGCGATCCATGCATTGGGGCTGGTCGGCACGCCGTACCGCTACGGCGGCAACACGCCCGATGGCGGCTTCGATTGCAGCGGCCTGATCGGCTACGTCTACCGCGAGAGCGTGGGGCAGTCGACGCCGCGCACGGTGGCACGCATGGCCTCGTTCGGGCAGGGCGTGCCGGCCTCCGAGATGCGCACCGGCGACCTCGTGATCTTCGGCGCGGGCACGCCGACGCATGCGGGCATCTACGTGGGTGCGAACCGCTTCGTGCATGCGCCCTCGACCGGCGGCGAGGTCAGGCTCGACCGGCTCGACGGCATCTACTGGTCGCGGCAGCCGGTGCAGGTGCGGCGGCCCGGCTGAGCCGCGCGCTCACTCCTCGGCCTCGCGTCTCGCGCGCTGCTTGCGCCGGCGCCAGTCGGCCTGTTCGTCGTCCTCGGCCCAGCGCGCGAGCAGCGCGGCACGGGCCGTGCCGTGGGTCGCGCGCAGGGCCGCGGCATCGTCGCGGGTCAGGGGCAGCCAGTCGTTCGCCTGCATGAGGTAGAGCCACTGCGCGCCGCAATGGCTGCACGACGCGAGCCGCAGTTCGTGCCTGCCGGCGTGCCCGAGCAGCGCCTGCGTGCCCAGCGCGGGCGTGCCGCAGCAGGTCCACAGCAGCGTCATGTCGGGACGGGCCCGCACCTGGCCGGCCCAGGCCGCGGCGCGGTGCCACAGGGCGTTGTTCGTGTTCATGCGCGTGCTCGCAGTGCTGGCATCGGAAATGCATCGAGTATGGAAAGCCGTGCATAAAAACGGCGTCGAATGCGCGGCGGGGTGCATCAAGAAGCCGTAAACGCCGCCGATCGCGCGGCCCTCGGGTTTTCCATTACGCAAAGCCACGCGCTCCGCCCGCGCGGTGCGACGGATGGCAGCGCGCGCGCATCCGGCAAGACTCCCGGGGTTCGACAAATCCGAGGAGACAAAGCATGCAGAGCATCCGCCGCCACCTGGTGTGGCTCGTCATCGCGGTGTTCGGCGCCTTCGCGCTGGGCACCGTGGCCCTGAGCCGTGGGGAAACGATCAACGCGATCTGGGTGGTCGCCGCCGCGATCTGCACCTACCTGATCGCCTACCGCTACTACAGCCTGTTCATCGCCGACAAGGTGCTGGGCCTGGACGGCAACCGCAAGACGCCGGCGCACCGCCACAACGACGGCCTGGACTACGTGCCGACCGACAAGAACGTGCTGTTCGGCCACCACTTCGCGGCCATCGCGGGCGCGGGTCCGCTGGTGGGCCCGGTGCTGGCGGCGCAGATGGGCTACCTGCCCGGATTGCTG
This sequence comes from Variovorax sp. 20P10.2.4, assembly GCF_058244205.1. Classification (NCBI taxonomy): domain Bacteria; kingdom Pseudomonadati; phylum Pseudomonadota; class Betaproteobacteria; order Burkholderiales; family Comamonadaceae; genus Variovorax; species Variovorax sp. 20P10.2.4. Next base: position 5,516 of record NZ_JBZAYE010000316.1, on the reverse strand, counting down.
TGGGTGCTCGCGGGCGTGGTGTTCGCGGGCGCGGTGCAGGACTTCATCGTGCTGTTCATCTCCACGCGCCGCGACGGCCGCTCGCTCGGCGACCTGGTCAAGCAGGAGATGGGCGTGGTGCCCGGCATGATCGCGCTGTTCGGCACCTTCATGATCATGATCATCATCCTTGCGGTGCTGGCGCTGATCGTGGTGAAGGCGCTGGCCGAATCGCCGTGGGGCACCTTCACGGTGGCCGCGACGATTCCGGTCGCGGTCTTCATGGGCCTCTACCTGCGCTACATCCGCCCGGGCCGCATCGGCGAGGTGTCGATCATCGGCTTCGTGCTGCTGATGCTCGCGATCTTCGGTGGCCAGTGGGTGAGCCAGGACCCGGTCTGGGGCCCGGCCTTCACCTTCGACGGCAAGGCGCTGACCTGGATGCTCGTGGGCTACGGCTTCGTCGCCGCGAGCCTGCCGGTGTGGCTGCTGCTCGCGCCGCGCGACTACCTCTCGACCTTCCTGAAGATCGGCACCATCATCGCGCTGGCGATCGGCATCGTGGTGGTGGCGCCCACGCTGCAGATGCCGGCGGTGACGCAGTTCGCGCAGGGCAATGGCCCGGTGTGGTCGGGCAACCTGTTCCCGTTCCTGTTCATCACCATCGCCTGCGGCGCGGTGTCGGGCTTCCATGCGCTGATCTCCTCGGGCACCACGCCCAAGATGCTCGACAACGAGCGCCATGCGCGCTTCATCGGCTATGGCGGCATGCTGGCCGAGTCCTTCGTCGCCGTGATGGCGCTGGTGGCGGCCTCGTGCATCGAGCCCGGCATCTACTTCGCGATGAACAGCCCCGGTGCCCTGATCGGCACCACGGTGCAGCAGGCGGCGCAGACCATTTCGGGCTGGGGCTTCGTGGTCACGCCCGAGATGCTGCTGCAGACCGCCAAGGACGTGGGCGAGACCACCATCCTGGGCCGCGCCGGCGGCGCGCCCACGCTCGCGGTCGGCATGGCGCACATCCTGCACCAGGTGATCGGCGGCCAGGCCATGATGGCCTTCTGGTACCACTTCGCGATTTTGTTCGAGGCGCTCTTCATCCTGACGGCGGTCGATGCCGGCACGCGCGCGGGCCGCTTCATGCTGCAGGACCTGCTGGGCAGCTTCGTGCCCGCGCTCAAGCGCACCGACTCGCTGCCGGCCAACCTGGTCGCGACCGCGCTGTGCGTGGCGGCCTGGGGCTACTTCCTCTACCAGGGTGTGGTCGATCCGCTGGGCGGCATCAACACGCTGTGGCCGCTGTTCGGCATCTCGAACCAGATGCTGGCCGCGGTGGCGCTGCTGCTCGGCGTGGTGGTGCTGTTCCGCATGAAGCGCGAGCGCTATGCCTGGGTGGCGGCGGCGCCGGCCGTGTGGCTTTTGGCCTGCACGCTGACCGCGGGCTGGCAGAAGATCTTCTCGAGCGATCCGAAGATCGGCTTCCTGTCGCATGCGGCGAAGTACAGCGAAGGCTTGGCCAACGGCGTGCTGGTGGCCCCGGCCAAGACCACGGCGGCGATGGAGCGCATCGTCTTCAACGACCGGCTCGATGCCGCGCTGTGCGCGCTGTTCATGTTCGTGGTGCTCAGCGTGCTGGTCTACAGCATCAAGGCCTGCATCGCGGCGCGCGCGGCCAACCGGCCGACCGCGCACGAGACGCCGTTCGAGCCGATGGGCGGCGCGGTGGCGGCGCGCGGCGCGCACTGAGTGCGCGAACCGCAAGGGAACGCACGATGCCCATCGATGAAGCGCTCGCCACCACGGAAGGCCGCGGCCTCGCGGACACCGGGCGCTACATCGCGCGCTCGATCCGGCAGTCGCTGCGGCTGATGGTCGGGCTGCCCGACTACGACGTCTACCTGAGCCACATGGCGGCCACGCATCCCGACCGGCCGCCGATGAGCTACGAGGCCTTCTTCCGCGAGCGGCTCGAGGCGCGCTACGGCGCGGGCAAGGGGCGCTGCTGTTGAGCTGGGCGAGAATGGTCCGCTGACGATCACCACGCTTCCGAAGGAAGCGTTTTTTCATTCATGCAAGAAGAGTTGGAGACGGCGATCGGCCTGCTGAACGCAAGCCGGCGCGTCGTCGTTTTTTCCGGCGCGGGGCTGTCCCGCGCCTCGGGCATCCCGACCTACCGGGACGCCGATGGGCTGTGGATGCAGCAGAACGCGATCCAGTTCTCGCATGCGGAGGACCTGGCGCGCGATCCGGCGGGCTTCACGAAGTTCTGGGCGCAGCGTCTGGCCGTGATCGAGGAGGCGGCGCCGAATCCGGGGCATCGGGCGCTGGCTGCGCTGCAGCGGTTGCGGCCGGCTACGCGATTGATCACGCAGAACGTCGATGGGTTGCTGACGCAGGCGGGGTGTGTCGACGTGCTCGAGTTGCATGGGAATCTGCGGCGGTGGCGGTGCGATCGGTGCGGGAATCGGCATGGGCCGTGGCCCTTTCATCGCTGCTTGCGGTGTGGGGGGCATGCGCGGCCGGATGTGGTGATGTTTGGGGAGATGTTGAATCCGGGGGTGTTGATGGATGCGCAGGAGGCTTCGGTGGACTGCGATCTGTTCGTGCTGGTTGGGAGTACGGCTGTGGTTTATCCGGCGGCGGATTTGCCGGTGGCTGCGATGGCGCATGGGGCTGCGTTGATCACGTTGAACATGGAGCCTATTGCGCATCTGGACGACAGGGCGCGTGTCGTGCTGAGAGGGGCTTCGGAAGTTTTGTTGCCGTTGATGGTGGATGGGTTGAAGGGGGGGTGAGATTGCAGGCCGGGATTTCGCCCCGGCGGGCGAGTCACTTTCTTTTGTCTCGCCAAAAGAAAGTAACCAAAGAAAAGGCGACCCCACTGTCTGCGACCCTCCGCTTCGCTACGGGCAACCTGCGGTGCTCGCGTTTCGCGGGGTCTCGCAGAACTCGCTTCGCTCAAACAGCTGCGAGCCCTTATCCGCGAAACGCTGCGCTCCTCGGCGCAGCCAGAGGGGGTGGCTCGGGCCATCGCTTCGCTCGGCCTTGTGTTTGTCTTGTCCCCTCTCCCTCTGGGAGAGGGTTAGGGTGAGGGCACCGGGCCTCGCAAATGGACAGGGCCTGCCTATCGCCGCCCTCGCGCGGCACTACGAAGCAGCAGGAAAGCGGTGGTACATGAAGTACTTGCTGTCCTGCTCCCAGCCCTGCCCTTCATAGAGCTGCTGCGCCGACACGTTTTCGCGCGCGACGTTCAGCGAGATCCGCGCGGTACCCAGTGACCACGCATACGACTCGAGGGCCGCGAGCAGGCGCGAGGCGACGCCCTGGCGGCGCCCGGCCGCGGCGACGAACAGGTCGTTGAGGATGAACACGCGCGTGAGCGAGACCGACGAGAAGATCGGGTAGAGCTGCGCGAAGCCCACGGGCACGGTGCCGTCGTGGCAGAGGAAGAGCACCGATTCGCCATGATCGAGGCGCTCGCACAGGAAGGCGCGTGCGGCGGGCAGGTCGCTGGGCTGGCCCTGGAACTGGCGGTACTGGTCGAACAGCGCGGCCAGTGCATCGAGGTCGGCCATCACGGCCTGGCGGACGGAGATCGTGGTCATGGGGCTGTCGGATGAGATGAAGCGCGCAGGGTAGCAAAGCACCCCGCGCGCTGCGGACTCAGCGAGGCTCGCCGCGCCAGACGGGGCGCAGTGCATCGTCGATCGCCCAGTGCGCCCGGCGGGGCTCGATGCGCACGCCGCCGATCCAGCGTTCGTGGCTCGCATGGTCGATCCAGTACCTCTCGCCCGCGAGCACGCGCCGGCCCAGTGTCGTGAGTTCGAGCGGGCGCTGGGGCCAGTCGCGCTGTGCATCGGATTCCACGATCAGCGGCTCGGCCGCATCGATCAAGGGACGCACGAGCGCATGGAACATCAGGTCGCCGAGAAAGGGCAGCGGTTCGCGATGCTCGTTGAGTTCGGCGTAGACCTGGCCGAACGCGAGCCGGTCGTGCTCGTCGATGGTCTGGAGTACCAGGCGCTCGGTCAGCGAGAGGCCGTCGCGCAGCGAGGGCAGCTCCTGCAATTGCCGCCGCAACGCGGGCGCGAGGAAGGGCAGGGCGGGCGTCTCGCCGTGCGCGATGTCGGCCCAGGCCTCGGGCGAGGGCGCGCGGTAGGCACGCCATGCGTTGCGCGCGAGTTCGAGCGCAGGCGCATCGATGGGCCTGCGGCGCGGCCACAGCCAGGCCAGCACGGCGGGTGCGAGCTGGCCGATGCCGATGAAGCGGTCGACGCCGGGCACGCGATCGATCTCGATCAGCTCGAGCTTCGCGGGCAGGCGCTCGAGCCGCGCGAGCACGGCGATCAGGAACAGCTGGTCGTAGGCATCGGCCTCGCACCAGAGCACGGCGCGGTTTGCATCGGGCAGGCGCGCGAGCGCTTCGTATTCGCCGCGCATGCGGCCGCGTGCGTCGTCGGGCGGCAGGCCGAAGGTCCGGGCGACGAAGGCGCTGCGCGTCTCGATGAAGGCGGCCTCGGGCTGCTCGGGCACCGGGCCCATGCACAGCGGGTCGGCGAACATGTGGAAGGCGCCGCGGAAACCGGCGATCTGCAGGGTGTGGGCGATGTCGTTGCCGCAGCGCCAGTGCCGAGTGCCGGCCTCGTCGTCGGCCACGAAGCCCGGATGCGCCGCGGCGAAGTCGACCGCGTCGACATGGGCCTTGAGCCTGGGCCAGCTCGCGAAGCCGAGCTCGCGCGCGATCAGCCATTGGGCGTCGGCCAGCCGTGGCGCCGAAGCGCTCCGACGCGAAGGAAGGGACGGTGGCGCAGCGGCGCTGCCATCGGCGAGCCGTGCAAGCAGTTCCTTGGCGCGCTTGCGCTGCTGCTCGAGGTTGATGTGGCCGCTGCGGGCCGAGGCGCGATGGGTGTCGCGAGGGGTGTTGGACATACGAACTCCAGTGTCGGCCGTGTCCGCTGTCTGGCCGGGAGTCGCATGGGCATGCGATGGGGGATGAAACCTGGGCGCAGCCCTTTCCGCGGACGGGAGGCGTGGAAGACGCCGGCCCGCATTCTAGGACGCGCCCCGGCCTCGCTACCAGGCGTAGCCGACCTGCACCCGCGTGGCCACGTGGTTGGCGCTGCCGCTGGTTCCGGTCGACACGCCCAGCCCCAGGTTCAGGCGCTCGCTGACCTGGTAGCCGAAGGCCATGCCCAGCGCGGAGGCGCCCGCGTAGTTGCCGACCGCGGCGCCCACCCAGCGCTGTCCGGGCGCGAGCATGGGGATGCCGGGCATGGCCAGTGCCGACGCGATGCCCTGCGCGGCGAAGCTGCGGACTTCGTTGGTCGCGGTGGCGACGGCCTGCTGCATCTGGCCGAGGTTGACGGCATCGCCGGGCAGCACGCCCGGCGCGACGTTGGTGATGGTGCGCGCGAGCCCGGTGGCCTGGTTGCCCACCGACACGCTGTTGTCGCGCGTGGCGACCGACCCCTGGCCCAGTGCCACGGCATTGCGGCCGGTGGCGAGCGTGTTGGCGCCGAGCGCGACCGAATCGTTGC
>NZ_JBZAYE010000315.1:0-8281 GCF_058244205.1 Variovorax sp. 20P10.2.4 | reverse complement strand
GCTCACGCCCGCGAGCTTGGCGCCGATCGCCTCGGCGGCGGCGTCGTAGAGCTCGGCCGGCACGAGGATGCGGCGGATCGCGGTGCACTTCTGGCCCGCCTTCACCGTCATCTCGCGCACCACTTCGCGCACCAGCAGGTTGAAGGCTTCGCTGCCGGGCGCGGCGCCGGGCAGCAGCAGCGCGCTGTTGAGGCTGTCGGCCTCGATGTTCACGCGCACCGAGCGCCGCGCCACCGCGTCGTGCGAGCGGATCAGCGCGGCGGTGTCGGCCGAGCCGGTGAACGAGACCACGTCGAAGGGCTGGAGCTGGTCCATCAGGCCGGCCGAGCTGCCGCAGATCACCGACAGCGCGCCCGCGGGCAGCACGCCCGCGTCGACCACGTCCTTGACCATGCGCTGCGTGAGCCAGGCGGTGGCGGTGGCCGGCTTCACGATCACCGGCACGCCCGAGAGCAGCGCGGGCGCGGCCTTCTCCCACAGGCCCCACGAGGGGAAGTTGAAGGCATTGATGAACAGCGCCACGCCATGCGTGGGCACCTGCAGGTGCTGCGACTGGAACAGCGGCTCCTTGCCGAGCCTGGCGGCCTCGCCGTCGCGCAGAGCGCGCACGTCGCCGAGCGCATCGCCCCACTTGGCGTACTGGCCCAGCGTGAAGATCGCGCCGTCGATGTCGACGGCCGAGTCGTTCTTCACCGTGCCCGAGTTCGCGGTCGCGATCTCGTCATAGGCATCGCGGTTGGCCTGCAGCACCTTGACGACGGCGGCCAGCAGGCCGGCGCGCTGGCGGTAGCTGAGGGCACGCAGCGCCTGGCCGCCCTGTTCGCGGGCGAACGAGAAGGCCCCGGGCAGGTCGAGCCCGGTGGCGTCGACGCGCACGAGCTCGGTGCCGAGCACCGGGTCGAAGAGGGGCGTGCCGGCGCCCGAGCCGCTTTGCCAGCGGCCGGCGACGTGGTTGGGAAGAAGCTCGGTCATTCGATGGGCTCTCGATGGGTGCAGATTCGGGGAACACCGCGGAACCGGCTTTGCCGGGCCGCTGGTGTTGCCCCCGGCGAGGGGGTTGGCGGCCACGCGAAGTGGGCAAGCCTGGGGGAGTGCCTCATACCGTGAACTTGATCTGCCCTTCGGGCAGGAGGTAGAGAACGAGCGCGCGGCCTTGCGCGACGGTCGGGCGATGCGCGCTGCCGGGGCCGTAGACGCACCAGCCCGCGGGCCGTCCGTCGAAGCTGGCGGCGGGGCTGTCGTCCAGCGGCATGATCAGGTCGATCTCGCCCTGGGGATGGGTATGGTGCGGGCCGGCGATGTCCTGCATGTCGACCACGTCGACGGAGAAGCGGTGCAGCGCGTCCTCGGCCTTGAAGACGCGGCCGTACTTGATGCCGCCGCCTTCGCGCTCGCACAGCCAGCCTTCGGCCACGCCCTGGCGGCAGGCGGCGCCGAGCCGCGCGAAAGTGGGGCTGCCGGCGCCGTGGTTCGCGTTGAGCCAGCGGTCGAGCTCGGCGTCGAGCGGCCGGCCGGCGATCTCGGCGGTCAGGCCGGCGATCAGTTGGTGGAAGGCTTCCTTGCCGCCGGGGCTGGCGGAGTGGCTGCTGTCGGACATCGTGGGCCTCGAACTCTGGTATTGCCTTGCAGGAATGCTGCACGTGCAGTATCTTGCGTGTGGCCGAACAATAAGCATCGAGACAACCAGTGTCAAGCAATATAGTGCATCTATGGTGTTTACCCTGAGCGCGCACAATGCCGGCGAAACAAGAGGAATGGCATGAATGAGCATGTAGACGCGGTGCTGGCCACCGCGCCGGAAGGCGCCGCCCCCGCCGCGCCCGGGGAGGTGAAGAACCCGCTGCTGGTCGCGCTCGGCGAGCGCGTGCGCAACCTGCGCGCGCAGCGCGGGCTCACGCGCAAGGCGGTGGCGATCGCGGCCGAGGTGTCGGAGCGCCATCTCGCCAACCTCGAGTACGGGATCGGCAACGCCTCGATCCTGGTGCTGCAGCAGGTGGCGGGCGCGCTGCACTGCTCGCTGGCCGAGCTGGTCGGCGACGTGACCACCAGCTCGCCAGAGTGGCTCCTGATCCGCGAGCTGCTCGAGCACCGCAGCGAGGCCGACCTGCGCCGCGTGCGCGTGGCGCTCGGCGAGCTGCTGGGCACGGCCTCGATCGACCCGGCGCGGCACCGGCGCATCGCGCTCGTGGGCCTGCGCGGCGCGGGCAAGTCCACCCTGGGCCAGATGCTGGCCGACGACCTCGAGGTGCCCTTCGTCGAGCTGAGCCGCGAGATCGAGAAGCTCGCCGGCTGCAGCGTGCGCGAGATCCACGACCTCTACGGCACCAACGCCTACCGCCGCTACGAGCGCCGCGCGCTCGAGGAGGCGATCCAGATCTACAGCGAGGTGGTGATCGCCACGCCGGGCGGCATCGTCTCCGACCCCGCCACCTTCAACGAGCTGCTCGCGCACTGCACCACCGTCTGGCTGCAGGCCGCGCCCGAGGAGCACATGGGCCGCGTGGCCGCTCAGGGCGACACCCGCCCGATGGCCGCCAGCCGCGAGGCCATGGACGACCTGCGCCGCATCCTCAACGGCCGCGCCGCCTTCTATTCGAAGGCCGATCTCACGGTCGACACCAGCCGCCAGACCCTGCCGCAGAGCTTCCAGAACCTGCGCGCCGCGGCCCGCCAGGCGATGGGCCTGAAGGCCTGACCCGGCCGGCGCCGCCGCGCGTCGGCCCGGGCTTCGGTCACGTTCTCGAAAAAAACCGCATCAGGCATTGACGTGCCCGTAAACATGCAGCATGATGCATGTCATCGCCGCAGGAAAGTGCATTATTATTCGTGCATCGACCTTGTCCCGCGGCCTTTCAGCCCACGGAAGACCCAGGAGACCCCCGCCATGACCGACACCATCGCATCCACCGCCGCCCCGCGCGTCGACTACCGCATCGAGCCTTCCCAGTACCGCCACTGGTCGATCGGCTTCGACGGCGAGATCGCGCGCCTCACGCTCGACATCGCCGAGGACGGCGGCATCCGCCCCGGCTACAAGCTCAAGCTCAACAGCTACGACCTCGGCGTCGACATCGAGCTCAACGACGCGCTCAACCGCATCCGCTTCGAGCACCCCGAGGTGCGCAGCGTGATCGTGACCAGCGGCAAGGACCGCATCTTCTGCTCGGGCGCCAACATCTTCATGCTCGGCGTCTCGAGCCACGCCTGGAAAGTGAACTTCTGCAAGTTCACCAACGAGACCCGCAACGGCATGGAAGACTCGTCGAAGCACTCGGGCCTGAAGTTCCTCGCGGCCGTGAACGGCGCCTGCGCCGGCGGCGGCTACGAACTGGCGCTGGCCTGCGACGAGATCCTGCTGGTCGACGACCGCTCCTCCTCCGTCTCGCTGCCCGAAGTGCCGCTGCTCGGCGTGCTGCCCGGCACCGGCGGCCTGACCCGCGTGACCGACAAGCGCCACGTGCGCCATGACCTCGCCGACATCTTCTGTACCAGCGTCGAAGGCGTGCGTGGCCAGCGTGCCGTCGAGTGGCGTCTGGTCGACGCGGTCGCCAAGCCCGCGCAGTTCGCCGCCGCGGTGCAGGAACGCGCCTCGCAGCTCGCGGCCGGCAGCGACCGTCCCGCCGGCGCCAAGGGCGTGGCACTCACGCGCCTCGAGCGCACCGACAGCGCCGACTGCATCGCCTACTCGCACGTGAACGTGCAGATCGACCGCAGCAAGCGCACCGCGGCGATCACCGTGAAGGCGCCGAGCGGCGCGCAGCCGGCCGACATCGCCGCCATCGAAGCCGCGGGCGCCGCCTGGTGGCCGCTGGCCGTGTGCCGCGAGCTCGACGACGCGATCCTCAACCTGCGCACCAACGAACTCGACATCGGCACCTGGCTGCTGAAGACCGAGGGCGACGCCCGGGCCGTGCTGGCCTCGGACGCCGTGATGCTCGCGAACAAGGACCACTGGCTGGTGCGCGAGACCATCGGCGCGCTGCGCCGCACGCTGGCGCGCTTCGACGTGTCCTCGCGCAGCCTGTTCGCGCTGGTCGAGGCCGGTTCCTGCTTCGCCGGCACGCTGGCCGAGCTGGCCTTCGCCGCCGACCGCACCTACATGCTCGCGCTGCCCGACGACGCCGAGCGCGCGCCCCGGCTGGTGCTCAACGAATTCAACTTCGGCTTCTTCCCGATGGTCAACGACCAGAGCCGCCTGCAGCGCCGCTTCTACGAAGAGGCCGCGCCGCTCGAGGCCGCGCGCGGCGCCGCCGGCAAGCCGCTCGATGCCGACGAGGCCCTCAAGCTCGGCCTGGTCACGGCCGCGCCCGACGACATCGACTGGGACGACGAGATCCGCATCGCGATCGAGGAACGTGCCGCCATGTCGCCCGACTCGCTGACCGGCCTCGAGGCCAACCTGCGCTTCGCGAGCAAGGAGAACATGATCACGCGCGTGTTCGGCCGCCTCTCGGCCTGGCAGAACTGGATCTTCAACCGCCCCAACGCCGTCGGCGAGAAGGGCGCGCTCAAGGTCTACGGCACCGGCGAGAAGGCCGGCTTCGATCTCAACCGCGTCTGAACCTGCAGCCCGTACAACCCAAGGAACAACGATGAGCACGATCAACTACAGCGAGAAGATCCCCAACAACGTCAACCTCGGCGAAGACCGCACGCTGCAGCGCGCGCTCGAAGGCTGGCAGCCCAACTTCATCAACTGGTGGGACGACGTCGGCCCCGAGGGCTCGACCAACCACGAGGTCTACCTGCGCACCGCCGTGAGCGTCGACCCGCAGGGCTGGGCCCAGTTCGGCCACGTGAAGATGCGCGACTACCGCTGGGGCATCTTCCTGAACCCGGGCGATGCCAACCGCGAGATCCACTTCGGCGACCACAAGGGCGAGAAGGCCTGGCAGGACGTGCCCGGCGAACACCGCGCCAACCTGCGCCGCATCATCGTCACGCAGGGCGACACCGAGCCCGCCTCGGTCGAGCAGCAGCGCCACCTGGGCCTGACCGCGCCCTCGATGTACGACCTGCGCAACCTGTTCCAGATCAACGTGGAAGAAGGCCGCCACCTGTGGGCCATGGTCTACCTGCTGCAGAAGCACTTCGGCCGCGACGGCCGCGAAGAGGCCGATGCGCTGCTGCAGCGCACCTCGGGCGACGAGAACAACCCGCGCATCCTCGGTGCCTTCAACGAACGCACGCCCGACTGGCTCGCGTTCTTCATGTTCACCTACTTCACCGACCGCGACGGCAAGTTCCAGCTCTCCGCGCTGGCCGAGAGCGCCTTCGATCCGCTGGCGCGCACCACCAAGTTCATGCTGACCGAGGAAGCCCACCACATGTTCGTGGGCGAGAGCGGCGTGTCGCGCGTGATCGCGCGCACCGCGCAGGTCATGAACGAACTGAAGACCGACGACGCGCAGAAGGTGCGCGCGGCCGGTGCCATCGACCTCGGCACCATCCAGCGCTACCTGAACTTCCACTACAGCGTGACCATCGACCTGTTCGGCGCCGACCAGTCGAGCAACGCCGCCATCTTCTACAGCTCGGGCCTCAAGGGCCGCTACGAGGAAGGCAAGCGCACCGACGACCACGTGCTCAAGGGCCAGACCTACAAGGTGCTCGAGGTGAAGGACGGCCAGCTCGTCGAGAAGGACGTGCCGATGCTCAACGCGCTCAACGAAGTGCTGCGCGACGACTTCATCAAGGACTCGGTGGCCGGCGTCGGCCGCTGGAACAAGGTGCTCGAGAAGGCAGGCATTCCCACCCGCCTGGTCGTGCCGCACAAGGCCTTCAACCGCCAGATCGGCGCGCTCGCCGGCATCAAGATGTCGCCCGAGGGCCGCGTGGTGAACGACATGGAATGGGCCGCCAAGCGCGACGAATGGCTGCCGAGCACCGAAGACTTCGCTTTCGTGGCATCGTTGATGGGCCGCGTCATCGAGCCGGGCAAGTTCGCGGGCTGGATCGCGCCGCCGGTGATGGGCATCAATCGCCAGCCGGTGGACTTCGAATACGTCCGCTTCGGCTGAGCGCCTGGATATGAATCCCTCGTCCCCACGGCGAGGGGATGGAGAACAACATGGACATGGCCGTTGAAGCCGGGGTCATCAAGCAGCACCTGATCGACCCCGAGATCTGCATCCGCTGCAATACCTGCGAGGCCACCTGCCCCGTCAACGCGATCACGCACGACGACAACAACTACGTCGTGCGCGCGGACGTCTGCAACGGCTGCATGGCCTGCATCTCGCCGTGCCCCACGGGCTCGATCGACAACTGGCGCACCATGCCCGTGGTGCGTGCGTACTCGATCGAGGAACAGCTCGGCTGGGAATCGCTGCCGGCCGAACTCACGCCCGAGGAGCTCGAGGCCGCGGGCGTGACGGCCGACGCGGCCGATGCCGTCGAGGTGGCCGAACCGGCACCGGCGCAGGCGAGCGCGGAAGCGGCCGAGCCGGTCTTCCACTCGGCCCAGTACGGCGCCACCGTGCCGCCCTGGTCGGCCGCGCATGCCTACACCAACCTGTTCCCGCCGAAGACCCCGACCACCGCCACCGTGGTGGGCAACTTCAACTGCACCGAGGCCGGCTTCGACAGCGAAACCCACCACATCGTGCTGGACTTCGGTGCCATCCCGTTCCCGGTGCTCGAGGGCCAGTCGATCGGCATCGTGCCGCCCGGCGTCGACGCCATCGGCAAGCGCCACCATGCGCGCCAGTACTCGGTGGCCAGCCCGCGCAACGGCGAGCGGCCCGGCTACAACAACGTCTCGCTCACCGTGAAGCGCGTGACCGAGGACCACCAGGGCAACCCGGTGCGCGGCCTCGCCTCGAACTACGTCTGCGACCTCAAGGTCGGCGACACCGTGCAGGTGGTCGGTCCCTTCGGCGCCTCGTTCCTGATGCCGAACCATCCGAAGTCGAACATCGTGATGATCTGCACCGGCACCGGCAGCGCGCCGATGCGCGCCATGACCGAGTGGCGCCGCCGGCTGCGCAAGAGCGGCAAGTTCGAGGGCGGCAAGCTCATGCTGTTCTTCGGCGCGCGCACGCAGCAGGAGCTGCCCTACTTCGGCCCGCTGCAGTCGCTGCCCAAGGATTTCATCGACATCAACCTCGCGTTCTCGCGCACGCCGGGAAGCCCCAAGCGCTACGTGCAGGACCTGATGCGCGAGCGCGCGGCCGACCTCGCCGCGCTGCTGAAGGACGGCGCCAGCCACTTCTACGTCTGCGGCCTCAAGAGCATGGAGGAGGGCGTGGTGCTCGCCCTGCGCGACGTGGCGCGGGACGCGGGCCTGGACTGGGACACCGTGGGCGCCGCGCTCAAGCGCGAAGGCCGGCTGCATCTCGAGACCTACTGATCTTCGTCGTGTAGCCGGATACGCTGCGCCGATGAAGTTCGCCGATTTCCATGCCGGCCAGGTCATCGAGGCCGGCCCCTACCTGCTCAGCGAGGAGGAGCTGGTCGGCTTCGCCCGCAGCTACGACCCCCAGTGGTTCCACACCGACGCCGAGGCCTCGCGCGAGAGCCCCTTCGGCGGCCTGATCGCGAGCGGCTGGCACACCTGCGCCATCGCGATGCGCTTGGTGGTCGAAGCCGCGCTCGCAGGCTCCGAATCGTTTGCCTCGCCGGGCCTCGAGCACGTGCGCTGGCCGAACCCCGTGCGCCCCGGCGACGCGCTGCGGCTGGTGGCCGACGTGATCGAGGTGCGCCGCTCCGAGAGCAAGCCCACGCTGGGCATCCTGCGCTGGCGTTGGCGGCTGTTCAATCAGCGCGAGCTGATGGTGCTGGATGTCGAGGTGACGAGCCTGTTCAGGCTGCGCGAAGACGCTTCGAACTGAGCACGCACGAAAAAGGCCCGTGGCCTCGAAGGGCCACGGGCCTCGTCGCACCGGGCGGGCGTACTTACTTGCCCAGCTTCACGCCACCGCTGCCACCGGCCTGACCGGCCGCGCCGGCCCCGGTGCCGATGGGCTTCAGCGCGCCGCCCGCGGAACCGGCCGCACCGGTCACGCCGTTCACCGCGCCGCCGACGGTATTGGTCGCACCGCCGAGCGCACCGGTCGCGCCATTGGCCGTGCCCGCCACGCCGCCCACCGCATTGGTCGCACCGTTCACGGCCCCCGTGGCGCCGCCGACCGTGTTGCCGACATTGCCCACCGCGCCGGTCGCGCCGCCGAGCACGCCGCCCACGGCATTGCCGAGGCCGCCGCCGTTCGCATTGCCCGAGGCATTGCCGCCCGCACCGGCGTTGCCGCCAGCGCTGGCGCCATGGCTGTTCGCCTGGCCT
>NZ_JBZAYE010000314.1:0-8293 GCF_058244205.1 Variovorax sp. 20P10.2.4 | reverse complement strand
CAGCAGCCAGCGCTTGAGCAGGCGGCTGCCCATGCCGGTCATGCAGGTGTCGAGCAGCGAAAACAGCGTGGGAGAGTCCTCGCCGCGCAGCGTCTGCACCAGCTCGAGGTTGCGCCGCGTGGTGGGCGGCAGTTCGATCAGGTCGCCGTCGCGCTCGACCGTGAGCCGCTGCAGGTGCGACAGCGCGCGGCCCTGCGTGTGCTCGGCATAGCCCAGCAGCGCGGCGGCCGCCGCATGGGCGTTGGTCAGCGATTCGGCATTCCAGGCCGCCAGGCTCTGGCTGCCCATCTGCTCGCTGAGCTTGCGTTCGCCCAGGCCGCCGTCGAACTGCCAGGCCGGCCGCACCGACAGCGTGAAGGGCGTGGCGCTGCGCGCCGCCTTGAGCCGCTGCTCGAAGGCCGGCGTGACCTCGGCGCCGTAGAGCAGTTCGCTCGGCGCGATGCGCGCGATCCAGGCCTCGAGCGCGTCGGCCGGGCATTCGGCCAGCCGCAGCTCGGCACCGGTCACGCTGAGCCAGGCCAGGCCGCAGAAATTGCGCGTGCCGGCATGCACCGCCAGCAGCGTGGCATCGGCCTTGTCGTTGAGCAGCTCGGCATCGGTCAGGGTGCCGGGCGTGACCACGCGCACCACCTTGCGCTCGACCGGGCCCTTGGAGGCGCCGACCTCGCCCACCTGCTCGCAGATCGCCACCGATTCGCCGAGCTTGATGAGCCGCCCGAGGTAGGTGTCGACCGAGTGGAAGGGCACGCCGCACATCACGACCGGCTGCCCGGCCGACTGGCCGCGCTGGGTCAGCGTGATGTCGAGCAGGCGCGCGGCCTTCTCGGCGTCGGCCCAGAAGAGTTCGTAGAAATCGCCCATCCGGTAGAAGAGCAGGGTGTCCGGATGGTCCGCTTTGAGCCGGAGGTACTGCGCCATCATGGGCGTATGACCGGCGTAATCGGGGGCGGCTGCGGCGAGGATATCTGTCACGGAATGAGCGCGTAAGCCATTGCTGGCGTTGGAGAAAGTGCTGTCTGAGAGTTCGGGCATGGACGCATCGTCGCTGGATCCCGGCCAGGCCATGGCGCGGGGCGCCCGGTATTGTGGCCGACCCGCAAGCCGGTGGGCGGCGTGGGGCGGGATGCGGGGACAAGAGGATGCGAGCGGGCAAAAAAACACCCGCACGTGGGCGGGTGGAGTTCTTCCCTGATGGCTGTGGGCGGCTGCTCTTCTGTTTGGTGGGCGCCCCCTTTTGCGTGACAGCGAAGCGATGTTCGTGTATCGCCCGCACAACGCCTGTCAGTCTTTGCGCGGTAAGACTTGTAGGCGGGTGAAAGAAATGAGCAAAAAGTCACGCAACTAAACCCTTCGGCCGCTTGCGAGTAGCAATGTTTTAACTTTTGCGCTCCCTCTCGCGGCGGTCAGGCAGCGGCACGCGGCCCCGTGGCACCATCGGCACCCCTCAATCCAACCGCGATCCTGGAGCGCCGATGCTGATCAACTGCGTGGCTTACGAGAACGGCGCCAAGCTGGCCGACATTCCGGTCGAGAGCATCAGCGAATACATCTCGCGGCCCGGCTGCTTCGTCTGGGTGGCGCTCAGCGACGCCACGCCCGAGGAACTGGCCGTGATGCAGCTCGAGTTCGGCCTGCATCCGCTGGCCGTGGAAGACGCCCAGCACGGCCACCAGCGGCCCAAGGTCGAGGAGTACGGCAACTCGCTGTTCGTGGTGATGCACCTGGTCGAGCCCTCGGACGCCGGCGAGCAGTGCATCCATGTGGGCGAGGTCGACGTGTTCGTGGGCAGCAACTACGTGCTGTCGGTGCGCAACCGCAGCCGGCAGGGCTTCCTCGGCGTGCGCGAACGCTGCGAACGCGAGCCCGAGTTGCTGAAGAACGGCGCCGGCTTCGTGCTCTATGCGCTGATGGACGCGGTGGTCGACCGCTACTTCCCGGTGATCGACGCGCTCGAGGACGAGCTCGAATCGATCGAGCAGCAGATCTTTGCGCAAAGCGGCGCGGCGCGCGACAAGATCAAGCAGCTCTACGAACTCAAGCGCCGCAGCATGGTGCTCAAGCGCGCCGTGGCGCCGCTGACCGAGGCCGCCGGCAAGCTGCACGGCGGGCGGGTGCCGCAGATCTGCATGGGCTCGCAGGAGTACTTCCGCGACGTGGGCGACCACCTGGGGCGCATCAACGGCTCGATCGACGCCATGCGCGACACGGTGGCCACCGCGATCCAGGTCAACCTCTCGATGGTCACGATCGAGGAGAGCGAGGTCACCAAGCGCCTCGCGGCCTGGGCCAGCATCTTTGCCGTGTGCACCGCCTTCGCGGGCGTCTGGGGCATGAACTTCGAATTCATGCCCGAGCTGAAATTCCGCTGGGGGTACCCCACGGCGCTGGCGCTGATCGCGGGCACCTGCGGCTATCTCTACTACCGGTTCCGGCGCGCGGGCTGGCTCTGAGAGCGGGCCGCTAAGGCCCAACTAATAAACATGTAGATAATCAACTCCCTTATGAAAAGGGACTTCAGCCAGCGTTTCGGCTTCATCGTGAAGGACGTGGCCAAGCGCTACGGCGAGGCCTTCGACCGCCTCGCGCGCGAGCGCATCGGCCTGAGCAGCGCCCAGTGCCGGCTGCTCGGCGTGCTGGCCATGGAAGGCGAGGAGGCGCCGCTGTCGCAGGCCGAGCTCGCGCAGCGGCTGGAGCTCACGCCGATGGCCGTGGGCGGGCTGTGCGACCGCATGGAGGCGGCCGGCTGGATCCGCCGCGAGGCCAGCGCCACCGACCGCCGCGTGAAGCTGATCCACCTGCAGCCCAGCGCCGAGAAGGCGCTCGATGCCGCGCTCAATCTCAGCGACGGGCTCAATGCGCGCGTGATGGCGGTGCTGGCGCCCGGCGAGCGCGCCCAGCTGCTGGCGCTGCTCGGCAAGGTGCGCGGCAGCCTGCTCGAGATCACGGGCGGCAACGGTCCCGAGGGCGAGGGCAAATGACGGCCGCGCCCGGAACCGCGGTGCCGCACCGCGGGATGATCACCGTCTCGATCATGCTCGCGACCATCATGCAGGCGCTCGACACCACGATCGCCAACGTCGCGCTGCCGCACATGCAGGGCAGCCTGCAGGCCTCGCAGGACCAGATCACCTGGGTGCTGACCTCCTACATCGTGGCCTCGGCGATCGCGCTGCCGCTCACGGGCTGGCTCTGCGGCCACTGGGGCCGGCGGCGCGTGTTCATCATCTCGGTGATCGGCTTCACCATCGCCTCGGCGCTGTGCGGCCTGGCGACCTCGCTGGTGGGCATCGTCGGCGCGCGCCTGCTGCAGGGCATCTTCGGCGCGGCGCTGGTGCCGCTGTCGCAGGCGGTGCTGCTGGACATCAACCCGCGCGAGAAGGTCGGCCAGGCGATGGCGATCTGGGGCGCGGGCATCATGGTCGGCCCGATCCTCGGGCCGCTGCTGGGCGGCTGGCTCACCGACAACTTCGACTGGCGCTGGGTCTTCTTCATCAACCTGCCGGTGGGCGTCTTCGCCTTCTGGGGCATCGCGCGCTACCTGCCCGAGAGCCGGCCGCAGGGCGAGAAGCTCGACATCTTCGGCTTCGTCACCCTGAGCCTCGCCATCGGCATGCTGCAGCTGTTCCTCGACCGCGGCGAGCAGCTCGACTGGTTCGACTCGTGGGAGATCCGGCTCGAGGCCGCGGCCTCGCTGGTGGCCTTCTGCTTCTTCGTGGTCCACACCTGGACCGTGCGCGGCGTCTCCTTCTTCGACCGCGACCTGCTCAAGGACCGCAACTTCGTCACTGGCCTGCTGTTCGCCTTCATCGTCGGCATGATCCTGTACGCGACCATGGCGCTGCTGCCCAACTTCCTGCAGGGCCTGATGGGCTATCCGGTGGTCTACACGGGGCAGGTCACTGCGCCGCGCGGCATCGGCACCATGATCGCGATGCTGGTGGTGGGGCGGCTGGTGCAGCGCGTGGACGTGCGCGCCATCATGGCGCTGGGCTTCGGGCTCACGGCCTTCTCGCTCTACCAGATGACGCGCATCACGCTGCAGATGGACAGCACGCTGATCATCGTCTCGGGCTTCGTGCAGGGCCTGGGCATCGGCTTCACCTTCGTGCCGCTGTCGACCGCCACCTTCGCCACGCTGGCGCCGCGGCTGCGCAACCAGGGCACGCCGATCTTCAGCCTGCTGCGCAACATCGGCAGCAGCGTGGGCATCTCGATCGTGCAGGCGCTGCTCACCGAGGGCTCGAGCGCCGCCCATGCGCAGATCGCGACCACCGTGGCGCCCGGCAATCCGGCGTTGGCCACGCTGCCTTCGATGATGTCGCCCGACAACCCGCTGGGCCTGGCGATGCTCAACGCCGAGGTCACGCGGCAGGGCGCGCTGGTCGGCTACCTCGACGACTTCGCGATCATGATGGTGATCACGCTGGTGGCGATCCCGCTGCTGCTGCTGATCCGCAGTCCGAAGCGCACGGCGGCCTCGGGGCCGGCGGAAGTGCCGCACTGAGCGGCACCGCGCGCGAGGCCGCTCAGTCCTCGATCGCGTCGTGCGTCGCGGCCGTGCCGCGGCGCCAGTAGCCCGAGGCCCGGATCCACTTCGGATGGGCGCCGCGCTCGCTCACCAGGTGCGCGCGCACGGCCTTCGCCACGCCGGTCTCGCAGCCCACCCAGGCGTGGTAGTCGCCCTCGGGCAGCGCCTGCTTCTTGAGCGTCTCGAGCAGCATCGGGCTCAGGCCCGCCGACACGCCGCGGCGATGCACCCACACCAGCGTGAGCGCGGCCCGGGTCTCGAACGGAATCTCGTCCTCGGGGCCGTCGACCTCGGCCAGCACCACCACGCGCGCGCCCGCGGGCAGCTCGGCCAGGCGGCGCGAGATCGCGGGCAGCGCGGTGTCGTCGCCGATCAATAGGTGCCAGTCGAACTCGGTCGGCACGATGAACGAGCCGCGTGGGCCGCCCACGCCGATGCGGTCGCCGGGCTTGGCGTTCTCGGCCCATTGCGTGGCGGGGCCGGCCTCGTGCAGCGCGAAGTCGATCTCGAGCGTCTTCGCGGTCGCGTCGTGGCGGCGCGGCGTGTAGTCGCGCATGGTGGGCCGGCCCTCGGGCCAGACCGGTCCTTCGGGGCCCATGGTCGGCAGGGTCAGGCGGCCGGTGGCCGGGTCGGGGAAGAACAGCTTGGCGTGGTCGTCGAAGCCCGGGCTGTGGAAGCCCTCGAGCTCGTCGCCGGTGAACACCACGCGCAGAAGGTGCGGCGTGACGCGCTGCACGCTCTTCACCGTGAGCTGGCGAAAGCGCAGGTCGTGGCGCACGCGGCGCGGCAGGCGGTCGGGTTGGGGGGCGGTGGAGAAGTCGGTCATGTGCGGTTGACTTTCAAAGACGTTCGATCTGTTGTGCGGCGCTGTCGAGCACCGCGGCGAATTCGTGGGCTTGTTGTTCGGTGAGGGGCGTGCCCGAGAGGCGCAGGCGCATCGCGAGCTTGAGGTTCTCGATGGCGCGCGTGACCTGCGGCGGCCGGCCGCCGCGCGCGCCGGCGCCGTCGACGCCGCCGTTGAGGCGTTCCATCATCGATTCGGCGGTCTCGCGGTTGGCCGCCAGGTACTCGCGCCCGCTGTCGGTGAGGGTGTAGCGCTTGCGGCCGCCGCCCTCGGCACCGCTCTCGACGCTGAGGTGGCCCAGCTCCTCGAGCAGCGTCAGCGTGGGATAGACCACGCCGGGGCTCGGCGCATAGCTGCCGCCCAGGCGTTCCTCGATCAGCTTGATGAGCTCGTAGCCGTGCGAGGGCTTGTCGGCGATGAGCTGCAGCAGCACGAAGCGCAGGCCGCCATGGCCGAACACCCGGCCGGCGCCGAAGCCGTGGCGCCCGCCGCGGCCCCGGCCGCCCGAGAGGCCGTCCTCGTGCTCGCCGCGCGGGGTGCGGTGGCAATGGTCGAAGTGGAAATGGCGCATGGGAGCCTCTCTTTCTGAATCGATATCTGTTTGTGTCTAAATTATTTTAGATATATCTAAATCGACGCGTCAAGAGGGGAGAAAGGCAAGACCGGAGCGCCGGCAGGGGCAATTTAGATAGCCTGCGCCGCAGTCCCCGGGCACCGCGAGGCGTTGTTCGCGCCGCCTTACCATCGAGGCCATGGAACGTCTTACCCGCCAGCGCGCCGCCGTGTTCTCGGCCTTCAGCGATGCCAGCCGCGTGCTCACCGCCCCCGAAATCCATGCGCATGCGCGCGAACTCGTGCCCGAGATCAGCCTGTCGACCGTCTACCGCCAGGTGTCGGCGCTGCTCGCGGACGGCGAGATCGCCAAGGTCGAGCTGCCCGGCGAGCCCGCGCGCTACGAGGTCTCGTGCCGGGAGGAGCCGCATGCGCACGCGCACGGCGACCACGCCCACGAACACGAGAAGGGGCAGGGCCGCGCGGGCGACCACCACCATCACTACTTCCATTGCCTGTCGTGCGGCCAGGTGTTCCTGCTGCATGCCTGCCCGGGCCCGATGGACGACCTGGCGCCGCCGGGCTTCCAGGTCGCGAGCCACGAAGTGACCCTGCACGGCAGCTGCGCGGCCTGCGTGGCGAAGGCGGCACCGGCCGGCCGATCGCACTGAACAAGGCACCCGCGCGGGTGCTCATTCTTCTTTACAAAGTTATTGCGAATGAATTCGCAATAACTTAGACTGCTGGTTTCCATCCAACAGCGCGACGCCATGCAAGTCCTGTCCTCCCTCAAAGAAGCCAAGAAGCGGCACCGTGATTGCCAGGTGGTCACCCGGCGCGGACGCACCTACGTGATCTGCAAGTCCAACCCGCGCTTCAAGGCGCGGCAGGGTGGCGCGAAGAACAAGCGCGCCCGCTGACCACCCCCTGAGACCCGCGGCCCGGACGATCCGGCCGCCTCCCCGATCCGCCACGGCACCGGCCCCCGGCGCCCAGCCAATCCCCTTTTCGAACGTCACGGCATGCACCCGCATGCGCGTGAGCCTGCGCGCGTCCACCGCGGATGCATGCGGGCGTGCGCGCGCCGTTTCACCGCTTCCTCTCTTCGACCGGAACCCTCCCATGCTCAGAGCACAGGGCCTCACCAAGCAATACGGCAGCCATGTCGCGCTCGACCGCCTCGACCTCGACATCCGCGCGGGCGACATCTACTGCCTGCTCGGCGCCAACGGCGCGGGCAAGACCACCACCATCAACCTGTTCCTCCACTTCATCGCGCCCAGCGCGGGCACGGTGGAGATCAACGGCGTCGACGTCACGCGCCATCCGCTCGCCACCAAGCAGGACGTGGCGTACATCCCCGAGCACGTCACGCTCTACGGCACGCTCTCGGGCCTGGAGAACCTGCGCTTCTTCGCCGGCCTCGCGCTGGGCCGCGCGCTGCCGCGCGAGCGGCTGCTCGAGCTCATGACGGCGGTGGGCCTCGATCACGCGGCGGCCGACAAGCGCGTGTCGGCCTATTCCAAGGGCATGCGGCAGAAGGTCTGGATCGCGGTGGCGCTGGCCAAGGAGGCCAAGGCGCTGCTGCTCGACGAGCCCACCTCGGGCCTCGATCCGCATGCGGCCAGCGAGTTCTCCGAGCTGCTGCGGCGCGCCGCCGACCAGGGCGTGGCCGTGCTGACCACCACGCACGACCTGTTCCATGCGCAGCAGACCGCCACGCGCGTCGGCATCATGAAGAGCGGCCGCCTCGTCGACAGCCTCGAGGGCGCGCAACAGATCGCGCGCATCGACCTGCAGTCGCTGTACCTGCAGCACATGAGGGCCTGAGCATGTGGCGCTGGATCGCGAACCGCGAATTCACCGAACGGCTGCGCGACGGCCGCCTGCTGTGGGCCGGTGGCCTGGTGCTGGTGCTGCTGTTCACCGCGCTCGGCGTGGGCTGGGCGCACCAGCGCGAGGCACGCGCCGAGCAGCAGGCCGCGCAGGCGCTCGACTACCGCGACTGGCTGGCGCAGGACCGGCGCCATCCGCACGATGCCGCGCACCAGGGCATGCATGCCTTCAAGCCCGAGGCGCCGCTGGCCATGGTCGACGCGGGCATCAACCCCTACATCGGCAGCACCGTGTGGCTGCAGGCGCACCGCCAGAGCGAGGTCAAGTTCAATCCCGCGCAGGACGCCACCGGCCTGCAGCGCTTCGGCAACCTCTCGGTCGGCTGGATCCTGCAGGTGCTCGGGCCGCTGCTGGTGATCGTGCTGGGCTTCAACGCCTTCGCGGGCGAGCGCGAGCAGGGCATCCTGCGCCAGACGCTGAGCCTGGGCGTCTCGCCGCTCAGGCTGTTGGCGGGCAAGGCGCTCGCGCTCGCG
>NZ_JBZAYE010000313.1:0-8296 GCF_058244205.1 Variovorax sp. 20P10.2.4 | reverse complement strand
CGCACGCGGGCATGGTGCTGCGCCGCGGCTGAAGCGCGGGGCCGTGGCCCCGCCCTCCGGCCGCGTTCCACCTCAATGGTGGTGGTCATGCCCATAGCCGCTGGCGACCTCGCCGCATTCGTGCGGCGTGGTCCGGCACAGGCGCTGGTAGGCCAGCACCGTCCTGCGCCGCTCGGCCAGCGCGGCCGGGGTGCGGAACGGCGCGAGGATCTCCGCGAGCGAGTAGCTCACGCCGTTCTTCACCACGTAGCGCACGTCGGCCGCGGCCTTCAGGTCCTGCAGCGGGTTGCCGCGCACGATGGCCAGGTCGGCCAGCTTGCCCACCTCCACCGTGCCCAGGTCCTTGTCGACCAGGCTCATGCGCGCGGCATTGACCGTCACGTCCTGCAGCACCTGCAGGTTCGAGTTGGTCAGCGCGGCGGCGCGCATGTTGTTGTGCAGCGCGATGCCCGGCGGCACCAGCGGCGAGTCGGTGCCGATGGCGATCATGGCGCCGGCGGTGCGCAGCTTGCTCACCTGATCCTCCTGCAACCGCGCGCTGGCCACCGCCGCCTCGGTCGGCGGCTGCGGATTGCTGCGCAGCACGTCGAGGAAGTTCGGCGAGGTCAGCAGCTCGAAGCGGTCGCCGCCGGTCAGGTCCGCGCCGACGAAGGGATAGGCGAACAGGGCGGTGTGGATCAGCCGGAAATCGCCCTTGCCGTGCAGGTCGTAGGCGTCCTGGTAGGTGGTGCCGCCGGCCGAGCGCGACCAGCCGTAGCCCAGGCGCTGCGGTGCCGAAAGGTGCGTGGTCTCGGCCAGGCCCGAGGCCGCGCCCGGCGACAGGTTGTGCGTGCCGCTCGGGATGCCTATGTCGAGCGCCGCCTGCGCGATCTTGTGCATCAGCGGGATCGGCGCGCGCATGTAGGCCTTGAGGTAGTCCACGCCGAGCGTGCGCACCTTCGCGATCTCGAGGTCGGCCGCCTCGGGCGTGCGCACGCTGCGCGCGAAGCTCCAGGTGATGCGGTTGCCATCCCACAGCGGCGGCGAGACGAACAGGCGCGGGCCCAGCAGGTTGCCGGCCTCCAGCGCCTCGCGCATCTCGATGCTCTGGTGCAGCGGACCGCCGACCGATTGCGTCGAGGTGACGCCGTAGGACAGCATCGAGGCCGAGCCTTGGCCGTACTGGCCGCCCTGGTAGAGCGTCAGCGGATGCGAGTGGGCATCCCACAGGCCGGGCATCACCGTGAGGCCCGAGGCATCGATGTATTTGTCCGCGGCCTTGGCCACCGCCTCGTCGTGCGGCTGGATCGCGGTGATGCGGTTGCCCTTGATGACGATGTCGACGTCGTTCTGCAACTGGCCGTCCTTGCCGCTCCACAGCTGGCCCGCGCGCACCACGGTCGTGCCCTGGGACGCCGCCTGCTTCCACGTCAGGCTCACGGGCACCTCGGTCGCGCCCGCGCCATCGGCGCCGATGGTCTTGAGCTTGTCCGCGGCCTTGTAGAGCAGGGTGCGCGAGTCGCCGGCCCACGAGGGCAGGTCGGCGGCCTCGGTGGTGATGGCCTTGGCCGGGCCGTCGGGCGAACCGTCGGCCTTCAGCGGCATCACGTGCAGCACCGAGTCCATCACGAAGGCCACCTTGCTGCCGTCGGGCGAGATCACGGCCGCGCCTTCCTCGCGGTCCGAGATCTGGCGCGGCGCGTCGCCCACCGGGTAGAAGGTGCCGCTCTTCGTGCCGAGGTCGATCACGCGCAGCTTGTTGTAGCCCTCGAAGGAACGGCTGCTGACCGAGTCGTTGTCGACCACCACGATTCGCTTGCCGTCGGGCGTCCACTGCGGCGTGCTGATCTGCGAGCCCACCGCCTCGACCACCTTCTGCGCGGTCTTCGAGGCGATGTCCCAGACCTCGAGCGTGCCCGAGCCCGTGGTGTAGGCGATGCGGTCGCCCGCGGGCGACATCTTCGGCATCACCATCGACTTGCCGGTCTGCGCGCCGAGCCGCGTGCGCGCGCGGCTCGCGATGTCGATGCGGTCGATCGCGAGCGCGCCGCCGTTGCCCTTCTCGGTCGAGAAGTAGACCGCGCTGCCGTCGGGCGTGAACTGCGGATTGCCGTCGCGGTCCTTGTCGTTGGTCAGGCGCACCGGCGTGCCGCCGATCGGCATCACCCAGATGTCGTTGAGCGCGACGAAGGCGACGCGGCGACCGTCGGGCGAGATCACCGGGCTGCTGATGCCGCGCACCGGCTGGTCGCCGAGCACGCCGAAGCCGCGCTCGCGCGACTTGGCGAACACCGGACGGCGCACTTCGAGCGTGGCGCTGAACGGCACTTCCGCGAGGCCGTCGCCGCCCGCGTTGCGGATCTTGATCTTGCCGTCGGCCGTGTAGAGAAAGCGCCCGCCGGGCAGCCAGCGCGGCGGGAAGGCGAACATGTCCTCGTTGGGCGCCACCACCTCCTTGCCGGCGACCACGATCGACTTGGTCGTGCCCTGGTAGGCCAGGCCCGAGCCGTCGGGCAGCCACACCGGCAGCACGCCGGGGCCGACGAGTTTCGGTGCCTCGGTGCTGCCCATCGGCTGCGTGAAGATGCGCCGCGCGCTGACGAACGCGAGCTGCGTGCCGTCGGGCGAGACCACCGGGTTGCTCTCGGTGCCCGCGCCCTGCGTGAGCGCCGAGTACTTGCGCAAGCCGAGTTCCACCTGCCAGATCTTGTACTGGCGGTCCTGGCTGCGGTCGGAGGCGAAGACCAGCGTGCGGCCATCGGGCGTCCAGGCCGGCTCGCGGTCGTCGAACGCGCCGCTGGTGATGCGCGTGAGGTCCGCGCCATTGGGCCGCACGGTCCAGATGTGGAAGTTGCCTTCGGCGTCGTAGTTCTGGAACGCGATGCGGCTGCCGTCGGGTGACCACACGGGCGAGGTCGGCTCCATGTCCCAGCCCGTGATGCGCGTGGCCTTGCCGCCGGCGATCGGCACCACCCACAGCACGCCCTGCGCGGTGAAGGCCACGCGCTGGCCATCGGGCGAGGGCGCGGCCGCCATGTTGGTGCCCTCGTGGAACTCGATCGCGACGTCCTTGGTGCTGCCCTGCAGCGTGCTCAGCGCCTGGATCTTCACGGGCGGCTCGTTGCTGCCGCCATCGCCACCGCCCGTGCCGCCGCCGCCCGCGATCGGCAGGAAGCCGCTGCCGCCACCTCCGCCGCCGCCGCAGGCCGTGGCCAGCAGCGCGGCCACGGCGACGGCCGCCAGCGCATGGCGCCGCGGTCGTGATGAAGAGGGATGCGAAAACGATGGGCGTGACGAAGCCAACGCTGCCTGGCGCTTGTTCATGGTCTGTCTCCAATGAGGTGTTATTGCGGTCCGCGGATGCGGCCGATCTGCACATCGGCGCGATCGCCAATGTCGAAACCAGTGTTGGAAATCTTCCTTACCGATTACTTACCCTGGCCCTCTGTACAGGCGTGCATCGGCCCTGGCGCGGGTCGATTTTTTTGCATGGCGCCATGAGGGTTTGGCATTCGCGAAGCTGCGTTGCCAATTCGGATCGGCGAATTGCGCGCAGGCATGCTGCAATGGCGCAATGAATCGGCGCAGCAAATTGGCGCGATGGCGCGCGCCAATTCAAAGAGGAACCGGCACGCCCATCCACTCGCGCAACACCTCGTCGGTGTGCTCGCCCAGGCGCGGCGCCATCGCGCCGGCGGCCAGCGGGGTGCGCGTCCATTGCACGGTCGGCGACAGGCCCCGGTACCAGCGGCCTTCGGCATCCTGGTAACGATGCACGACGCCGCGCTCGGCGTTCTCCAGCGAATCGATCAGCTCGCCGAGTTCGGGGCAGGCGGCCACGGGAATGTCCGCGTCCGCCAGCAATTGCAGCCAGGTTGCAGTGCTGCGCGTGGCGAGCCGGCTCTCCACATAGGCATACACGGCATCGATGTGCTTCGTGCGGTTCGCCATGCTGCGAAAGCGCGCATCGCGGTCCCAGAGTTCGCCGTCGCCCACGAGGCGCATGAACGACTCCCAGTGGCGGTCGGTGTAGACGATGGTGCAGATCCAGCCGTCGACCGTCCGGTAGGGCCGGCGGTAGGCCGACAGCAGGCGCGGGTTGCCGGCCTGCGCGGCATCGTTGGCCGCGAAGGTGGCGGCGCCCAGGTGGTCGCTGAGCATGAAGGAGGCCATGGTCTCGTACATCGGCACCTCGATGTACTGGCCTTCCTCGGCCCGGCGCTGCTGCAGCAGCGCGGCGAGCACCGTCTGCACCACGTACAGGCCCACCGTCTTGTCGGCGATGTTGAGCGGCAGGTAGCGCGGGCGTCCGTCCGCGGCGCGGGCCACCAGGCCTGGCAGTCCGACCATGCCCTGGATCAGGTCGTCGTAGGCCGGCTTGCCCGCGTCGGGGCCGTGTTCGGCGAAGCCGGCCAGGAAGACGTAGATCAGGCGCGGGTTGTGGCGGCGCAGGGTGTCCCAGTCCAGTCCCAGTTTGGCGAGCGCCTTCTTGCGCATGTTGGTGACGAACACGTCGCTGGCCTGCGCGGCACGCGCGATCACTTCGCGCGATTCGGGCTGCTTGAGGTCCAGGCAGACGCTGCGCTTGCCGCGGTTGAGGTTCAGGTAGACCGGCCCCATGCCCGGCTCGAGGTGCGGGCCCATCTCGCGCATGATGTCGCCCTCGGGCGGCTCGAGCTTGACCACGTCGGCGCCGTACTCCGCCAGCATCTGGGTCGCGAACGGACCCATGATCACGCTGGTGAGGTCGAGGATCCGGATGCCGGACAGCGGCAGTCCGGCGTTGCGCGTCGCGGCGGTCGTCATTGGGCCTCGATGCCGGCTTTCTTGACGATGTCGCCCCACTTGCGGATCTCGCTCGCCACGTAGCGCCGTGTCGCGGCCACGTCCATGGTGCCCGGCGTGGTCGCCTGCTCGTCGAGCGTCTTGCGGAAGCCGGGCTCGCCCATCGATTGCAGCGCCAGCGCATTGAGCTTCTCGAGGATGGCCGGCGGCGTGCCCGCGGGCGCGTAGAGCCCGATCCAGATCTCGGTCTCGTAGCCGGGCACGCCCTGCTCGGCGATGGTCGGCACCTCGGCCAGCGTGGGATTGCGTTCGCGCGTCGAGACGCCGATGGCGCGCAGGCTGCCGGCCTTCACGTACTTCAGCGCGCTCAGGCCATCGACGAAGGAGGCCTGGATCTGGCCGCCGAGCAGGTCGTTGACCGCGAGCGCCGTGCCCTTGTAGGGCACGTGGATCAGCGGCGCGCCGGTGCGGCTCGCGAGCAGCTCGCCCGACAGGTGCGTGGTGCCACCTGTGCCCGAGGAGCCGTAGGTGACGCCCTTGTTCTTGCGCGCATAGTCCAGCAGCTCGGGCACCGTCGCCACCGGCAGCGACGGGTTCACCAGCAGCACGTTGGGCGTGCGCGCCAGCATGGCGATGGGCGCGAAGTCCTTCTCGGTGTCGTAGGGCAGGTTCTTCGTGATCGAGGGGTTCACCACGTGCGCCGTGGTGGTGATCAGCAGCGTGTAGCCGTCGGGCCTGGCGCGCGCGACCCGGGTCGCGCCGATCACGCCGCCGGCACCGGGCTTGTTGTCGACGATGGCGGTCTGCCGCAGCTTCTCCTGCACCGTCTTCGCGAACTGCCGGGCCAGGATGTCGGTCATGCCGCCGGCCGCGAAGGGCACCACCAGCGTGAGCGGTTGCGAGGGATAGTCGTCGGCATGCGCGGCGCCGAGGGCGAAGGGCAGCGCGAACAGGGCGCACAGGGCGCGGCGCAGGGGCTTGAACTTCATGGTGTCTCCTTGGATGTCTCGTGGGCTCGCCGGTGCCGTCTCAGCGGCGCTTCCGGTTCGCGAGGAAGGCTTCCATGTAGCGCTTGGGCTCGTCGCTGTCGTAGGCGCTCACGAGGCCGGCGATGCCGACGTTGATGGCTTCCTGCAGCGGCATGCGCTCCCAGTCGCGGATCAGCTTCTTCTGGATGCGCATCGCGAGCGGGCCGTTGGCCTCGATCTCGGCCTGCCAGTGCGCGAGGGCGGCATCGAGGCCGTCGTCGCCCGCGACGTCCGTGATCAGGCCCCAGTCGAGCGCCAACGCGGCCGGGATGATGCGGCCGCTGAGCAGCAGGTCGCGCGTGCGCGTGGCGCCGATCATGCCGGGCAGCATCGCGCCGTGGATCACCGAGGGCACGCCGAGCTTGACCTCGGGCATGCCGAACCTGGCGTCGCGCGCGGCCAGCTTGATGTCGCAGACGGCGGCCACTTCCATGCCGGCGCCCAGGCAGTAGCCCGAGATCACCGACATCGTGGCGAAGGGGATGTCGCGGATGGTCTCGCACAGCCGCCACACGCTGCGGATGTAGGCATCGATGTCGCGCCTGGAGGCGTCCTTCAGGAACTTGATGTCGGCGCCGCCGAGGAAGGCGCTGTCGCCGCCGCGGATCACGAGCAGCTTCGTGGTCTCGTCGGCGGCCAGTTCCTGCAGCGTGTCGGCGTAGATGTGGGCGGCGTCCCCGGTCAGCAGGTTCAGCCGGCCGTTGTCGAAACGGACCGTGACGACGCCTTGGGCGGTGCGGGCGACATGGCATTGGGGACGGGTGTCGGAGGGATGCATGGGATGTCTGTGGTCTGTGTGAGCCGGCGCATCTTGCGCGGCGAAGTCCCATGCCACAATGGAATTTTTCTACTGCATTCAGTAGAAGATGGAATGAATATCTCTTTTCGCCAGTTGCAGGTCTTCCTCGCCGTCTACGAGGCCGGCAGCTTCACCGTGGCGGCGAACGGCCTGCACATCTCGCAGTCCGCGGCGAGCAAGATGGTGGCCGAGCTCGAGAACCAGCTCGGCATGACCCTGTTCGAGCGCACCACGCGCACCGTGGTACCCAACGATGCGGCGCGCGAGTTCTTCGAGTTCGCCCAGGACGTGACGGCCACCATGGCCACCGCCAAGCGCAGCATCACCGAGCTGATCACGCTGGAGCGCGGCAAGGTCAGCGTGGCCGCCTCGCCGCTGATGCACTACGGCCTGCTCGCGGGGCCGATCGCGAGCTACCGCCAGCGCTATCCCGGCATCGACTTCGAGATCCACGAATGCTCGACCGACGAGACACTGGACCGCGTGCGGTCGGGCGTAGTGGACATCGGCTTCTGCGCCACGGATTCCGAGATCAGCGGCCTCGAGGCCACCGTGGCGATCGAGGACGCGATGTATGCCATCGTCGACGACGCGCATCCGCTCGCGCGCCGGCGTTCCATCCGGGCCGCGGAGCTGCTGCCCTACAACTACATCTCGCTGCGCGATTCCTACAGCATCCGCCGCACGCTCGACCAGATCTTCGCGCGCACGCCGCTGCGCTTCGAGAACCACATCGAGGTCGGGTCGCTCACGGCGGCCCTGGGCTTCGCGCGGCAGGGCGCGGGTTTCCTGATCGTGCCGGGCTACGCCGCCGACATTGCGCAGCAGTGGGGCATGCGGCGGATCGCGATCTCCGACCTCGCGAGCTTCCGCCACCGGATCTCGCTGATCCGCCGCCGCACCACGCGGCTGTCGGTGGCCGCGCGGCATTGGCTCGCGGTGTTGCCGCAGAGCTTTCCGTTGCTGAAGTGAGCGGGCGCTCGCGCGCTTCGATGCCGACGGTGCCGAGCGTCTGTTTATAATAATAGTTCTCATTTGCATCGTAGGGCCCCGCGTCCTCTCTTGTGTAGACAGTCTCGCCATGGGTCCGCGCGCCACGCCAATGCAAGCCGTCGAAGCCTTCTATGCCGACCACCACGGCTGGCTCCAGGCCCTGCTGCGCAGGAAGCTCGGCGACATCCACCATGCGGCGGACCTGGCGCATGACACCTTCCTCACGCTGGTTGCCGCGCCGTCGAAGGCGCAGCAGCTGCACGAGCCGCGCGCCTACCTGCGCACCGTCGCGCACGGGCTGCTGGTCGATCACTTCCGCCGCCGGGCGCTCGAGCAGGCCTATGTCGAGCAACTGGCCGCCATGCCCGAGCCGCTGGCGCCCTCGCCCGAGGACCGCCTGCTCGTGATCGAGGCGCTGCATCGCATCGATGCCATGCTCGACGCGCTGCCCGCGCGCACGCGCACCGTGTTCCTGCTGTCGCAACTCGAGGGCCTGGGCTACGAGGAGATCGCGCAGCGCCTCGAGGTGTCAGTGCGCACCGTCAAGCGCGACATGCGCGCGGGCTTCGCTCAATGCATCGCCTCGATGCTTTGAACGCCACGCGCCCGCGCGGCGACGACCCGGTGGTGCTGCAGGCCGCGGACTGGCTCGTGAAGCTGCATGCCGGCGAGATGGACGAGGCCGGGCACCGCGCCCTGCATGCCTGGCGCG
>NZ_JBZAYE010000312.1:0-8297 GCF_058244205.1 Variovorax sp. 20P10.2.4 | reverse complement strand
GGCCGGGTCCATTTCCAGAGGTAGGTGAAGGCCACGGTCGAGGCCACCATCATCAGCACGGCCATGCTCGAGGCGTAGGAGATGCGGCCCGACTCGATGAAGCCCTGCGAGAAGGCGTACATGTCGAGGGTCTCGGTCGAGATGCCGGGGCCGCCGCGCGTCATCACGTAGATCAGGTCGAAGGCGCGCAGCGACTCGATCATCTTCACGAAGCTCAGGCTGATCAGCGGCGCGCGCAGCATCGGCAGCGCGACGAAGGCATAGACCTCCCAGGGCTTCGCATGGTCCATGCGCGCCGCCTCGAAGGGTTGCGGCGGCAGGGTCTCGAGCAGCTTGAGCACGATCACCGCGAAGAACAGGCCCCACTGCCAGACATCGACGAAGGCCACCGTGAGCAGCGCCGTGAGCGGCTGCGCGAGCAGGTCCAGCGGCTCGCCGGTGATCGCCTTGTAGGGCCAGGTCAAGAGGCCGAACAGCGGATGGAAGGCGAACTTCCAGACGAAGGCGGCCGACACGCGCGGCAGCAGCACCGGCACGATGAACAGCATGCACAGCACATTGCGCCAGCGCGGCGTGGCGCTCTGGAACAGCAGCACGCCGAGCAGCACCGCGAGCCCCATGGTGGCGCTCACGGTCAGCAGCTCCCAGGTCAGCGAGACGCCGACCGCGTTGAGGAAACGCCGGTCCGAGAACAGCTGCAGGTAGTTGGAGAACCACACCCAGCCGATGTCGGACTGGCCGAGCTCGCGGTCCTGCAGCGACACGGCGATGGCGAACACGGTGGGCACCAGCGCCAGCACCGCGAGCACGAGCAGGCCGGGGCCGATGAAGACGAGCGGCAGTCGGGTCTTGTGAAGGGTCATCGCGGGACTCGCAAGGAACGCGGGGCCGGGCGGCTCACTTGCGGCGCCGCGCGATCAGCTGCTTGGCGTAGCCGTCGAGCTCGTCGAGGCCGGCCTGGATGTCGGTGCGCGAGCCGGTGATCAGCTCCTCGAGGATGATCCCCCAGCGGTCGCCGAGGTCGGGCCAGGCCGGGTCCTGCCAGAAGTTGACCGCGGTGAGCTTGCCGGTGTCGGCCAGCGCCTTGCCGAGGTCGGCGCCATAGCGCTTGGAGAACTCGGGACTGCCCAGCACGCTGGTGCGGTTCAGTTCGCCGAACTGGCCCTCGGCGAGACGGCGCTGCTCGTTCTTCTTCGAGGTGGCCCAGGCGATGAAGAGGCCGGCGCACTTCTTCGCCTCCTCGCTCTTGTTGGCCTTGGCGCCGATCGCCAGGCCGTGGCCGTAGCCGCCGCCGGTCAGCGGCGCGGGCGGCGTGGCATAGGCGATCTTGCCGATCACGGTCGACATCTTGGGATCGAGCGCATTGCCCGCGAGCGGGGTCGACTCGACCAGCATCGCCACCTTGCCCGCGAGGAAGGCGCCGGTGGCCTCGTCCCAGCCGCCGGTCTTGGTGCCGGGCGCCGAGTACTTGAAGAGCTCGAGGTAGGTCTGCGTGGCCTTGAGCGCGGCGGGCGAGTCGAACACCGGCTTGTCGCCGTCGAACCACTGGCCGCCGTAGCCGCGGAAGTAGGGCATCCAGCGCCACACGTTGGCGCCCGAGCCGCGCTGGCCGCGCAGCGCCACGCCGTAGACGCCGTTGGCCGGATCGTTGAGCTTCTTCGCGGCGGCCACGAATTCCTCGAGCGTGGCCGGCGGCTTGATGCCGGCCTTCTCGAGCAGGTCCTTGCGATAGACCATCAGGTCGCCGCCGCCGGTCAGCGGCGCGAACCAGGCCTCGCCCGCGTAGGTGGCGACCTTCTGGCGGCCCGGATCGAAGTCGGCGTAGTCGTAGTCGGCCGGGTAGTACTTCGCGAGCGGCACGATCCACTTCGATTGCGCGAACAGCGGCACGTTGGCCTCGTCGACGTAGTAGACGTGGTACTTGCCCACGGTCGAGGCATCGGCGCGCGTCTTGGTGCGGCGGTCGTTCTCGTTGAGGTTGTCGATGCTGAACGAGGCGCCGGCCAGGGTCTTGAACTCGTCCTTGTACTTTTCGAGCAGGGTCAGGCCGTCACGCGGCTGCGCCAGCACCCGCACGTCCTCCTTGCACATCGCGCCCTGCGCCAGTGCGGCACCGGCGGCACCGGCGGCCAGCAGCGCCACGAGCAGCGTGCGGACGCGGGCGCGCCTCCCTGCGGATTCCTTGAACATCGCTTGTCTCCGTTGAACTTGTTGCGGATCGCCGGCCGAAGCCGGGGAACAAGCCCGCCGTGCCGGGCGCCCTTTTCGGGGGGCGGCGCGACAGCGACGGGACGGGGTGAAGCGTATGCAGCGGCTCAGCGGCGCCGCGTACCCCCCAAACGGGGTACTGGTACTTTCATGACCAGGCCGACTGGGGTTTTACCGGGGTCGTGGGCGGGTAGTGAACGGTGCGCAGCCCGAAGCGCTCCTGCGCCTGCTGGCGGTAGGCGCTGGGCGTCATGCCCTTGTGCTGCAGGAAGCGGCGGTTGAAGTTGGCGATGTTGAAGAAGCCGACCTCGTAGCAGATATCGCTGACCAGGCGGTCCGAGGTCTGCAGCATCTGGCAGGCCTTGGCGATGCGCAGCCGGGTCACGAACTCGGTGAAGGTGCTGCCCATCTGGCGGTGGAAGTAGCGCGAGAAGCTGCTCTCGGCCATGTTCGCGATGGCGCTGACCGAGGCCAGCGAGATCTCCTCGGCCAGGTGCTCGTCGAGGTGGTCGAGCACGCGGCGCATGCGCGTGCTGGTGGCGGGGTCGCCGTTGGAGGGCTCGTCCTCGCTCGAGATCAGGCGCCAGTCCTCCCAGCGCGCGAGCTCGTGCAGCAGGCCGATGAACTCCGCCAGCCGCGCCATGCCCTCGTGCGCCTGCACGCGCTGGAAGCGCTCGCGCGCCACTTCGCCGATGCCGAAGAACTCGATGCCGCGGCGCGCGCGGTCGAGCATCGGCAGCACCGCGTCGATCTCGGGGAACAGCGCCGAGCCCTTGCGCAGCGGCTCCTCGCGGAAGTGGATCACCATGCTGCGGTCGGCGATGCCGTCGGCCGGCACGTCGTCGGAGATCCAGGTGTGCGGCAGCCGCGCCCCCACCAGCGCCACGTAGCCGGGTTCGAAGCGGCCGATGTGGTTGCCCACGAAGGCCTGGCCGGTGGTGCGGTTGATGATCTGCAGCTCGTACTCGTCGTGGTAGTGCCAGCAGTCGAAGGGCCAGGGCACGCCGTGCTGCAGGCAGCGCACGGTACCGCCGCCCGCGGGCTCGAAGCCCAGGCGCGGGTCGCGCAGCAGTTCGTGTTCGAGTTCGGGTTTGCGGGCGGCGCGCTGTGTTCTGCTCATTGTTGTCTCCCCGGGGATCGGCAAGGCTCGAACCCCGGTGCCGCCGCCGCGGCGCCCGTGCCGCGTGGGCTCAGGCGCCAGCGACCTTCATGCGGTTGACCAGCAGCGAGCCCGTCGTCTTGGCGCCGAAAGTGTAAGCATCGGCCCCGATGGCTTCAATCCCCATCAGCATGTCCTTGAGGTTGCCGGCGATGGTGATCTCCTCCACCGGGAACGCGATGCGGCCCTTCTCGACCCAGAAGCCACTGGCGCCGCGCGAGTAATCGCCGGTCACGTAGTTCACGCCCTGCCCCATCAGCTCGATGACGAACAGGCCGGTGCCCAGCTTCTGCAGCATGGCGTCGAGGTCGTCGCCGGCCTGCGTGAGGCGCGAGCTCAGCACCAGGTTGTGCGAGCCGCCGGCGTTGCCGGTGGTCTTCATGCCGAGCTTGCGCGCCGAGTAGGTCGAGAGGAAGTAGCCCTCGAGCCGGCCCGCGTCGACCACCTTGCGCGCCCGCGTGACCACGCCCTCGTCGTCGAACGGCGAGCTGCCCTTGCCACGCAGCACGTGCGGGTCCTCGCTGACGTCGACGTGCGAAGGCAGCACCGGCTTGCCGAGCGAGTCGAGCAGGAAAGTGCTCTTGCGGTAGAGCGCGCCGCCGCTGGTGGCCTGTACCAGCCCGCCGAGCAGGCCCGCGGCCAGCGGCGACTCGAACAGCACCGGGCATTCCACCGTCTTGATCTTGCGCGACTTCAGCCGGCTCAGCGCGCGCTCGGCGGCGTAGCGGCCGACGGCCTGCGGGCTCGCGAGCTCGTCGGCCGAGCGCATCGAGCTGTACCAGGCGTCGCGCTGCATGTTGTCGCCCTTGCCGGCGATCGGCGCCACCGAGATCGAGTGGCGCGAACTCGCGTAGCCGCCGCGGAAACCGTGGGTGTGGGCGCTGAAGAAGTGGCTCTGCTGGGCCGAGACGCCCGCGCCCTCGCTGTTGGTGATGCGCTTGTCGGTCGACAGCGCGGCCGCCTCGCACTCGAGCGCCAGCTTGGCGGCCTGCTCGCTCGTGACCTCCCAGGGGTGGAACAGGTCGAGGTCGGGATGCTCCTTGGCGATGTCGGCCTCGTCGGGCAGGCCGCTGACCGGGTCCTCGGCCGTGAAGCGCGCGATGTCGTAGGCCGCCTGCACGGTCTGCGCGATGGCCGCCTCGGAGAAGTCGGAGGTGCTGGCATTGCCGCGCCGGTGGCCGACGTAGACGGTGACGCCCAGCGACTTGTCGCGGTTGCGCTCGACGTTCTCGAGTTCGCCCTTGCGCACCGAGACGCTGAGGCCGCAGCCCTCGGAAGCTTCGGCCCCCGCGTTGGTGGCCCCCAGCTTCTTGGCGTGGGCCAGGGCCGAATCGACCAGGTTTTCGAAGAAGGAGCGGCTGTAGGCGAAGCCGGAGTCGGCGCGCGAGGAAGAGGTCGTCATGTGGGTGGCTATGATACTTGCGCCCCCCGTTTCCCGTTTGGCACCGTTTTCCCCTCGGTCCCGCCGCGTTGCACCGCCGCGCGGCGCGGCACAGAATCCATCCCCATGTCCCGCAAACCCAAAAAAGGCTACTTCGTCCGCGGCCAGTTCGTCGCCGAAGGCAGCGAACTCGACCTGGAGCTCAAGCGCGAGCTCAAGGGCACCGACGACGCCAGCCGCACCGACCTCAAGCGCGAGAGCGCCGAACTGCAGAAGCTCGGCGAAGAGCTCATGACCCTGCGCGCCGCGCTGTTCGACGCGCTGCCGCTCGGCGAGAAGCTGGTCGAGGCGATTCACGAGGCCAAGCGCATCACCAATTTCGAGGGCAAGCGCCGCCAGATGCAGTTCATCGGCAAGCTGATGCGCAAGCTCGACGAGCCCACCATCGAGGCGATCCGCGCCGCGCTGGCCGAGCAGTCCAGTGGCCCGGCCGCCGAGACCGCGCTGCTGCACGAGGCCGAACGCTGGCGCGACCGCCTGATCGCCGACGACGATGCGCTCGGCGGCTGGATCGAGACCCACCCGGCCACCGATGCCCAGCAACTGCGCGCCCTCGTGCGCCAGGCGCGCAAGGACATCAAGGCCGGCCCGGCCGGCGAGGCGCCGCGCCAGGGCAAGGCCTACCGAGAGGTGTTCCAGCTCGTGCGCGAGCAGCTCGCGGTGCATGGCGGCGACGACCATGCGGCGGCCGCGGCGGAACAGGGCCGGGAGGAAGATGCATGAGCGCCGCGCCGGGCCGCCCCAAGCAAGCTCGCACCGCAGTGCGAAGCACGGAGGTGTTTCAATGAGCGGCTTCGACCCGGTACGCATCGGCATCGTCTCGATCAGCGACCGCGCCTCGAGCGGCGCCTATGAAGACAAGGGCCTGCCCGCGCTGCAGGACTGGCTGCGCCGCGCGCTCAAGAATCCGATCGACTTCGAGCCCCGGCTGATCCCCGACGAAGCACCCGGCATCAGCGCCGCGCTGATCGAGCTGGTCGACGCCGGCTGCTCGCTGGTGCTGACCACCGGCGGCACCGGCCCCGCGCTGCGCGACGTGACGCCCGAGGCCACGCTGGCCGTGGCCCACAAGGAGATGCCGGGTTTCGGCGAGCAGATGCGCCAGATCAGCCTGCGCTTCGTGCCGACCGCGATCCTCTCGCGCCAGGTCGCGGTGATCCGCGACAGGAGCCTGATCATCAACCTGCCGGGCCAGCCCAAGTCCATCGCGGAAACGCTCGAAGGCCTGAAGGACGCCGAGGGCACGCAGCTCGTGCCCGGCATCTTCGCGGCCGTGCCCTACTGCATCGACCTGATCGGCGGGCCTTACCTCGAGACCGACGACACGGTCTGCAAGGCCTTCCGCCCGAAGTCGGCGATCCGGCCGGCGCGCTGAAGCTTCAGGGCTGGGCCGCCACGCCCCTGGCCTCGACCTCCTTGAGGCAGGCCTGCACCGCGGCATTCGAAACCTGCTCGTAGCAGCGCGAGGCGGCCGCGCGCAGCTGCTTCTGCTGCTCGCGGCGCTGCTGCGCGTTGTCGATCTGCCAGGTCATGAGCCATTGCATGGCCAGCGCCAGCACGATGCCGAAGCCGATGGCGGCGCCGACAACCGTCGAGCGCCAGGTCCTCGTGGGGGGCGCGGAGGTAGCGGGCGCCGATGCCGCGTCGAAGGCCATCGGCGCATGCGAGGGTGCGTCGCCCTTGCGGCGCCGCGGCTCGCGGGCGGCGGCGGCCTCGATGGCGGGCGAATAAGACTGGCGGTGGCTGCGGCTCATCGGTCCTGTGTGCTGTGATTCGCGGCGGATTGTGCGCCATCCGCGAGTCACGAACCGCTCAGGCGCCGAAGCCGTGCGTCTCCCCCGCCTGCTCGCAAGGCACGCGCTCGGCCTGCACGGTCGAATGATGGATGTCGAAGCGCTCGGCCAGCAGCGCGCGCAGCCGCTGCACCAGCGGCGCGAGGTCGTCGACGCCGGACGCGCTCACCACGTGCACGCTGAGGCTCACCTTGCCGCTGGACAGCGCCCACACGTGCAGGTCGTGCAGGCTGGCCACGCCCTCGCTCGCGAGCAGCGCGCGCTCGATCTCGGGCAGGTCGACCTCGTCGGGCACGCCCTCGAGCAGCACGTTGAGGCTCTCGCGCAGCAGGCGCCAGGTGCGCGGCAGCACCCACAGGCCGATGGCCACCGCGATCAGCGAGTCGACCCAGGCCCAGCCGGTGTAGCGGATCACCAGGGCGCCGACGATCACGCCCACCGAGCCCAGCATGTCGGCCCAGACCTCGAGGTAGGCACCCTTGACGTTGAGGCTCTTGTCCTTGCCGCCGGCCAGCAGGCGCATGCCGATCAGGTTGACGACCAGCCCGCCCGCGGCCACGAGCAGCATCATGGTCGACTGGATCTCGGCCGGCGCCGCGATGCGCCGCCAGGCCTCGTAGAGCACGTAGATCGCCACCAGGAACAGCAGCACCGCGTTGAGCACCGCCGCGAGGATCTCGAAGCGGTGGTAGCCGAAGGTACGGCGCCGGTCGGCCGGCCGCTGGCCGATGCGGATGGCGGCCAGCGAGATCGCCAGCGCCACCGTGTCGGTGAACATGTGGGCGGCATCGGACAGCAGCGCGAGGCTGCCCGAGACCAGCCCGCCGACCACCTCCGCCACGAGGTAGGTCGAGGTCAGCAGCAGCGCCCAGCGCAGTGCCTTCTCGTTCGCGCCGGCGCCGTGCGAATGCTCATGGGCCATGGGATGCGGCTCGCGGTTCGGGGTCGATCGGCGCGCCCTGCTGTCGTTCGCGGGCCTCCTCCTCGGTCTCTTCCTCGTCGCGCCGGTGCGCGATGCGGTAGAGCAGCGGAAGCACCAGCAGCGTGAGCGCGGTCGAGGACAGGATACCGCCGATCACCACCGTGGCCAACGGCCGCTGCACCTCGGCGCCGGTGCCGGTGGCGATGGCCATCGGCACGAAGCCCAGCGAGGCCACCAGCGCGGTCATCAGCACCGGCCGCAGCCGGGTCAGCGCACCCTCGCGGATCGCGGCATCGAGCGGCAGGCCGCCCTCGCGCAGGTTGCGGATGAACGACAGCATCACCAGCCCGTTGAGCACCGCCACGCCCGACAGCGCGATGAAGCCCACCGCGGCCGAGATCGACAGCGGGATGTCGCGCAGCCACAGCGCCACGATGCCGCCGGTGAGCGCGAACGGGATGCCGGTGAAGACCAGCAGGCCGTCCTTGAGGTTGCCGAACATCGCGAACAGCAGCACGAACACCAAGAGCAGCGACACCGGCACCACGATCTGCAGCCGCTGGGTGGCCGACTCGAGGTTCTCGTACTGGCCGCCCCAGTCGGTCCAGTAGCCCACGGGAATGCGCACCGACTGCATCGCCTGCTCGGCCTCGGCCACGAAGGAGCCGAGGTCGCGCCCGCGCACGTTGGCGCTGACCACGATGCGGCGCTTGCCATCCTCGCGGCTGATCTGGTTGGGACCGGGCGCGACCGACAGCGTGGCGACCTCGCCGA
>NZ_JBZAYE010000311.1:0-8345 GCF_058244205.1 Variovorax sp. 20P10.2.4 | reverse complement strand
TTCCAGGTGCCCGCGACGAAGCCGTCGATCAGCACCGTGCCACGCACGATGCCGTTGACGGTGAACACGCGCGGGCGATGCGCCTCGTCGAGCACGCGGGCGCGGTCGTCGTGCGCGAGCAGCAGGTTGTCCCACTCGGCGAGCAGGCGCGGCGGCGCGGGCGTCGCTTCGTCGGGACGCGGCGCGCGCGGCAGGTCGAACAGCGCTTCACCCTGCGGTCCTTCGAAGCGGCGCAATCGCGCACCGAGCCGCTCGGCCACGGCCTTCCAGCCCGTGAGGCCCGACCACGCACCGGCATCGGCCAGGGTCGCGGGGCCGAAGGCGGCGAGGTAGCGCAGCAGCAGGTCGTCCTGCGTGGCTGCGCCCTGCTCTTCTTCCTCCTTGCCGAGCCAGGTGCCGAGCCGCTGCAGCAGCGCGTTCTGGTGCGAATTCCAGCTGCCCGCGGGCGGCAGGTGCACCAGCGGCAGGTTGTTGCGGATCAGCCCGGCGAGCGAGGCCGGCTCGCTGTGCGGCCAGCGTTCGAGCAAGGCCTGGCCGAGCTCGGTACTGGTGCGTGACCGCTCGTCGAGCAGTGCGTGGCCCATGGCCAGCGCCTGCGCACGGTCGACGCCTTCGAGCGCGCGCTTGTGGTTGCCCAGCAAACCGCGCTGGTGCGCCGCATCGAGCAACGGCCGCCAGGCCAGCGCATCGCGCGCGCTCACCAGGTGCAGGGTCGCGCGCATCATCGACAGCCGCACCACGCGGCGCCGGCGCAGCGCCTCGGTCAGCGCTTCGCGCGGGAACTCCTCGAGCCGGCTCCAGAGGCCGACATAAGGCGGATTGGGTGCCTGCGCCTGCAGTCCCGCGAGGCGCTCGATGGCCTGCGCGACCGGCAGGCGCTGGCGCGCCAGCAGCATCTGCCGCGCCAGCGTGGCGCGGTTCAGCGCGCGCAGGCTCAGAACTTCTCGTGCGGTGCCAGGTAGCGCCATTGACCCAGCGGCAGGTTGCCGAGCATGACCTTGCCGATGCGCACGCGCTTGAGCCCCACCACCTTGAG
This sequence comes from Variovorax sp. 20P10.2.4, assembly GCF_058244205.1. Taxonomy (NCBI): domain Bacteria; kingdom Pseudomonadati; phylum Pseudomonadota; class Betaproteobacteria; order Burkholderiales; family Comamonadaceae; genus Variovorax; species Variovorax sp. 20P10.2.4. Next base: position 7,309 of record NZ_JBZAYE010000311.1, on the reverse strand, counting down.
GCCGACCAGCTCGCACATGCGGCGGATCTGGCGCTTCTTGCCTTCGGTCAGCACGAAGCGCAACTGCTCGGGGTTCTGCCATTCGACGCGCGCGGGCTTGAGCGCCTGGCCGTCGAGGCTCAGGCCATGGCGCAGCTTGGCGAGCATGGCGGGCGGGAACACGGCCTGCACGTTGGTCGTGACCGGGTCGTCGTCGTCCATGCGCACCAGCTGGCCGGTGGGCGCGGGCTGGCCCAGGCCGTGGTAGGCCACGCGCACCAGGTACTCCTTCTCCATCGTCGAGTCCTCGCCGATCAGCTGGCGCGCGACGCGGCCGTCCTGCGTCATCACCAGCAGGCCGATGGAATCGATGTCGAGCCGGCCGCAGGGCGCAAGGCCGCGCAGCTGCTGCGGGTTGAAGAAGAAGCGCGCGTTGTCCTCGGCCCAGCGGTTGGCGGGCGTGAACAGCGTGACCGCGGGCTCGTGGCCGTCCTCGGCCTGGCTGCTGACGTAGCCGATGGGCTTGTTGATGAGGATGGTGACCTGGTTGGCCTGCTGGCCCTTGGCCGCCTTGTCGATCTCGATGCGGTCGGCGGGCGTGACCTTGACGCCCATCTCGGCCGGCTTGCCGTTGACCTTGACCCAGCCGTTGGCGATCCATTCGTCGGCCTCGCGGCGCGAGCAGATCTTGAGTTCGGCCATGCGCTTGTTGAGCCGCATGGGGCCGTCGGCCGAGGCCTGCGCGGACTGCGGCGCGGGTGCGCGGCGAAAGGAGGACGGACCGTTGGAAGGAGGAGGCGCGGGCATGGCCGATTATCGCCAGCGCGCAGGGCGTAAGCCTTTTGTCCGGCTTGCGCCGCCTGCGAGGCCGGTGCTATCGTGGCGGCAAGCGCGAGTTGATCGCGCCCTTTTTGGGGGATTCCCAAATGAGCACCACACGCAAGTACCACTACGCCATCGTCATCGGGCGCTTCCAGCCCGTCCACTTCGGTCACCAGAGACTCATCGAGGAAGCCGCCCGCGCGGCCGATCGCGTGATCGTGGTGGTCGGCTCCGACCGCACGCCGCGCAGCGTCAAGAACCCCTTCACCTTCGACGAACGCGAACGCATGGTGCGCGCCTGCCTGCGCGGCGGCGACCAGATGCGCGTGAGCGTGGTCGGTGTGGGCGACTCGCCCTACAACGACCAGCTGTGGATCGCGTCGATCCAGTCGGCGGTCGAGCGGCTGATCCTGCAGGACGGCCTCGCGCCCGCGCAGGCCAGGGTGGCGCTGGTGGGGCACCTCAAGGACGCCTCCAGCTACTACCTCAAGCTGTTCCCGCACTGGGAGTTCGTGGGCCAGCACAACGTCGAGAGCCTCAACGCCACCGACGTGCGCAACCTCTACTTCGATCCCGAGAACCGCGGCCAGCTCGCGCGCGCCGACCTGCCCGAGGGCAGCGCGGCCTTTCTCGAACGCTTCACCTCGACGGCCGACTATGCCGAGCTCTGCGAGGAGCGCGCCTTCCTCGCCGACTACCGCGACAAGTACCGCTACGCGGGCAGCGACTTCCCGCCGATCTACACCACGGTCGACGCGGTGGTGGTCGAGGCCGGCCACATCCTGATGGTGCAGCGCAAGTTCCATCCGGGGCGCGGCACCTGGGCGCTGCCCGGCGGCTTCGTGGGCCAGCAGGAGCGGCTGCTCGATGCGGCGGTGCGCGAACTCAAGGAGGAAACCCGTCTCAAGGTGCCGGTGCCCGTGCTCCACGGCAGCATGAAGGGCAGCCATGTGTTCGACGCGCCCGAGCGCTCGCAGCGCGGCCGCACCATCACGCACGGCTTCTTCTTCGAGCTCGCGCACAACCAGTGGACCGGCCTGTCGGACGTGCGCGCCGACGACGACGCGGCCGCGGTGCGCTGGGTGCCGATCGCCGAATTCCTCGGCATGCAGGAGCGGGTCTACGAAGACCACTTCTTCATCGCCAATCATTTCCTGGGTGGCCTGGGCAAGTCCTGAGAGAACTCGCCCCGGGCCTTGTCAGCAAGTACGGCCCCGGTTGACGGGTGCCACCGTGAAAGGAGCTTTCACATGAACCGCACGCTCTCTCCCTCCCTCGGCAGCAACCTGCTGCTGCGCACCGACTCCTACAAGGTGTCGCACTGGATGCAATACCCGCCGGGCACGCAGACGGTGTTCAGCTACATCGAGTCGCGCGGCGGGCTCTTCAGCCATTCGCTGTTCTTCGGACTGCAGGCCTATCTGCGCGAATACCTGCAGACGCCGGTGACGCGCGACGACGTGGACGAAGCCGCCGCACTGATGGCGGTGCACGGCGAGCCCTTCAACCGCGAAGGCTGGCTGCGGCTGATCGAGAAGCACGGCGGGCTGATGCCGGTGCGCATCCGCGCGGTGCCCGAGGGCAGCGTGCTGCCGGTGCACAACGTGCTCGCGACGATCGAGAACACCGACCCCGAGTTCTTCTGGGTCACGAGCTTCCTCGAGACCGAGCTGCTGCGTGCGATCTGGTATCCGACCACGGTGGCCACGGTCTCGGCCGCGGCCAAGACCACCCTGCTGCGCTACCTCGAGGCCACCTGCGACGATCCGCAGGGCCAGATCGCGTTCAAGCTGCACGACTTCGGCGCGCGCGGGGTCTCGAGCCTCGAATCGGCGGCGCTCGGCGGCATGGCGCACCTGGTCAACTTCATGGGCACCGACACGCTGAGCGCGTTGTTGGCCGCGCGCCGCTACTACGACTGCGACGTGGCGGGTTTCTCGATTCCCGCGGCCGAGCACAGCACCATCACGGGCTGGGGCCGCGAGCACGAGGCCGATGCCTACCGCAACATGGTGGCGCAGTTCGGCAAGCCGGGCGCAATCTTCGCGGTGGTGAGCGACAGCTACGACATCTTCAACGCCTGCGCCCGCCTGTGGGGCGATGCGCTGCGCGAGGAGGTGATTCGCTCGGGCGCGACGCTGGTGGTGCGCCCCGACTCGGGCGACCCGGCCGAGACGACGCTGAAGGTGGCGCAGATCCTGGCCGAGCGCTTCGGCACGACCACCAATGCCAAGGGTTTCCGGGTGCTGAACAACGTGCGCATCATCCAGGGCGACGGGGTGACGCTCGATTCATTGCGGCTGTGCCTGTCCAATTTCTTCCACAACGGCTTCTCGGCCGAGAACATCGCCTTCGGCATGGGTGGCGGGCTGCTGCAGCAGGTGAACCGCGACACCATGCAATGGGCGATGAAGTGCTCGGCGATGCAGGTCGACGGCGAATGGCGCGACGTCTACAAGGCGCCCGTGGGCGACACGAGCAAGACCTCGAAGAAGGGGCGGCTGGTGCTGGCTGCGTCCGCCGATGGCGAAGTGCGTACGCAACGTGCCGAGCAAGTTCTGGAGCCTGGGCAGGTGGATCTGCTCGAGACTGTGTATGAGAACGGGCGGATCGTTCGGGAGTCTGGCTTCGAAGGGATCCGTGGACTTGCCGCTTCTGGCGTTGGGCGGTTGGTTACCTCTCGGGCGCCGCTCTGACTCTTTGTTGCGGCCGGGGGCGCGTGCACAGGACAGCGGGTACTTCCCTCCGCGAATGTCCCCCGCCTTCGGCTCCTCCTTTATTTCGCTGCGGGAAGCACCCACTGCCCTGTGCCCGAGACGCGCTCGGGTTGTGCGGCCGGTTCTACCGCCGTGTCCAGGCTCACGTCGATGGTGTGCTCCCCGCAGCGAAATAAAGGAGGAGCCCGAAGGGCGGGGGACATTCGCGGAGGGGAGCACGCCGTCGGCGTGAGCCCACCCCGGTGCCCCGGACCCCGGTTCCCGCACTGCCACAAGCCCTAGCCATAATCCGCGCAGACCGCCGAACACATGACCAAACTCCTGATCCTCAGCGTGAGCGCGGGCAACGGCCACGTGCGGGCCGCCCAGGCCCTCGCCGCCACCGCCCAATCCCTCAGCCCGCCCTGCCCGGCGGTCCACATCGACGCCATGGCGCACGTGCCCGCGGGCTTTCGCAAGGTCTACACCGACTGGTACATCCAGCTCGTGAACCGCGCACCCGAGCTCTGGTCGTACTTGCACCAGCGCACCGACGTCACGCCGCACCACGCGCCCTCGCAGCGCATGCGCCGCGGCATCGAGCGGCTGAGCACCGTCGCGCTGGTGCGCGAGATCCGGCGCGAGAAGCCCGATGCGGTGATCTGCACCCACTTCCTGCCGGCCGAACTGCTGATGCGCGAGCGTAACCGCGGGCGCATCGAGTATCCGGTGTGGCTGCAGGTCACCGACTACGACCTGCACAACATGTGGCTGGTGCCGGGCATGACCGGCTACCTCGCGGCCACCGAGGAGGTCGCGTTCCGGCTGCGCGCGCGCGGCATCCCGCCCGAGCGCATCCACGTCACCGGCATTCCCGTCATGCCCGCCTTCTCCGAACCCGATGCGCTGGAGCGCGACGCCTGCGCCGCCGCGCTTGGCCTCGATCCCGCGCGGCCCGTGCTGCTGATGGTCTCGGGCGGCGCCGGCGTGGGCGATCTCTCGAGCATGGTCGAGCGCGTGCTCGCGCTCGGCGCCGGCGACGAACCCGGCGGCCGCTTCCAGGTGATCGCCGTGGCCGGCCGCAATGCCGAGATGCACGGCCGGTTGCAGGCTCTCGCGGCGCGCCATCCGGGCCGCGTGGTGGCCGTGGGTTTCACCAACGAGATGCACAAGCTCATGGCCGCGTCCGACCTCGTCGTCACCAAGCCCGGCGGCCTCACGGTCTCCGAATGCCTCGCGCTCGGCAAGCCCATGCTGCTGATCTCGCCGATCCCCGGCCAGGAGGAGCACAACGCCGGCTTCCTTATGGAGGAAGGCGCGGGCTGGCTCGCCTACGACGCCATCGGCCTCGAGTACAAGGTCGCGCGGCTGATGGCCGATCCGGCCAAGCTCGCCCACATGGCCCAGCGCAGCAAGGCGCTGGGCAAGCCACGGGCCGCGCGCGCGGTGCTCGATCGCGTGCTGGGGCCGTCGGCATGAGCTGGCGCAACGAAGACCGGCCCACCGTGGGCCGCACCCTGGTGTACCTGCTCTGGGTCGTCACCATGGCCTTCTTCTTCGCCAATGCCGAGATCCAGATCGAGGGCGGCGCCGGCTGGGCCACCTCGCTGCCGACCTGGCGCATCGAGAACAGCATCTGGCTCGACATCTTCTGGGGCGGCCGCGCGATGACCGGCTACCACGCCTGGGTCTTCACCTTCATGGCGCTGGTGTTCTTCTCGCCGCTGGCCTTCTCGGGCCGCTGGAAGCTGCGCGACTGGGGCCTCGCGCTCGCGGGCCTGATCGTGTTCTGGGTCTGCGAGGACTTCCTCTGGTTCCTCATCAACCCGGCCTTCGGCTGGGACAACTTCAACCCCACCAAGGCCTTCTGGCACAAGCACTGGATGTGGGGTGCGCCGGTCGATTACTGGGGCGGCCTCGCGGTCGCCGCGCTGATCCTGGTGCGCCGGCACTGGCCGCGCCGATGAGCCGCGCGAACATCGTGCGCCGCATGCGCGAGGCCCGGCGGGCGCAGCGCGAGGCGCAGGCCGCGCCCGTGGAGCGGCCCGACCACTGGGCCGATCCGCTCGATGCGCTGGGCGTGGAGAACCTGCACCGCCTCACGCCCACGCTCTACCGCAGCGCCCAGCCGCGCGCGAAGGACGTGGCGGCGCTGCAGTCGCTCGGCATCCGCACCGTGGTCAGCCTGCGTTCCTTCAACGACGACCGCAAGGTGTTCGCGGGCCATGGCATGCGGCTGGTGCGCGTGCCGATCAACACCTGGGACATCGACGACGCGAAGGTGCAGCGCGCGCTGCACGCGATCCTCGATGCCGAACGGCACGGGCCGGTGCTGATCCACTGCATGCACGGCGCCGACCGCACCGGCGTCGTCTCCGCCGTCTACCGCATGGCGCTGCAGGGCTGGGACAAGGAGGCCGCGCGCCAGGAGATGCTGCGCGGCGGCTACGGCTACCACACGCTGTGGCGCAACATCCCGCGCTACATCGAGCGCGTGGACCCCGGGAAGATGCGCCACGCGCTGGCCCAGGCACCCGCGACACCGGCGGTTCCAGGGCTGTCCTGAAGGCGCCAGCAGGCTTCGCGGCCCGCTCCTATACTGGCCCGCGCCGGCCCCCGGCGGCCGGTCGCACCCACCTTCCGCACACGCTTCATCCGCTTCACAAGGGGCATCCGCCATGGCACTCCAACTGCGTTCCCTCGTCCGTTCGAACGGCGAGCTCGAGCTCTCGCTGCACGACGAACCCATCCCCGAACCGCAGGCCCACGAGGTCGTGATCCGCGTCGAGGCTTCGCCGATGAACCCCTCGGACCTCGGCCTGCTGTTCGGCGCCGCCGACATGACGACCGCCAAGGCCTCGGGCAGCGCCGAGCGCCCGGTCGTCACCGCCACCGTGCCCGAGCGCGCGCGCCCCGCGATGGCGGGCCGGCTCGACCAGTCGATGCCCGTGGGCAACGAGGGCGCGGGCACGGTCGTGAAGGCCGGGTCTTCGCCCGAGGCACAGGCCCTGCTCGGCAAGACCGTGGCCGCGATCGGCGGCGCCATGTACTCGCAGTACCGCGCGGTGGCCGTCGCGCAATGCCTCGAACTGCCCGAAGGCACCGCGCCGGCCGATGGCGCGTCGTGCTTCGTCAATCCGCTGACCTCGCTCGGCATGGTCGAGACCATGAAGCGCGAAGGCCATACCGCACTGGTCCACACGGCAGCCGCATCCAACCTCGGCCAGATGCTCAACAAGATCTGCCAGAAGGACGGCATCGCGCTCGTCAACATCGTGCGCAAGCCCGAGCAGGAAGCGCTGCTGCGCGGCCTCGGCGCCAAGTACGTCTGCAACGCCGCCTCGCCCACCTTCCTCGACGATCTCACGCAGGCCCTGGTCGAGACCGGCGCCACCCTGGCCTTCGACGCCACCGGCGGCGGCAAGCTCGCGGGCCAGATCCTCGGCTGCATGGAAGCGGCGCTCAACCGCACCGCCAAGGAATACAGCCGCTACGGCTCGACCACGCACAAGCAGGTCTACATCTACGGCGGCCTGGACCGCGGCCCGACCGAGTTCGTGCGCAATTTCGGCATGGCCTGGGGCATGGGCGGCTGGCTGCTGTTCCCGTTCCTGCAGAAGCTCGGCGCCGAAGGCACGCAGCGGCTGCGCGCACGCGTGGTGGCCGAGCTCAAGACCACCTTCGCGAGCCGCTACACCCGCGAGGTCTCGCTGACCGAGGCGCTGCAGCTCGATGCGATCGGCGTCTACGGCAAGCAGGCGACGGGCGAGAAGTTCCTGCTCAATCCCAACAAGGGCATCGCGGCCTGAGAT
>NZ_JBZAYE010000310.1:0-8355 GCF_058244205.1 Variovorax sp. 20P10.2.4 | reverse complement strand
CCGAGTCGCCCGAGCGGCGCCTGAGCTATGCCGAACTGGTGGCGGGCCAGCGCACGGTGCTCAAGCTCGATGCGAAGGCCGCCATCAAGGACCCGGCCGACTACCGCGTGGTCGGCACGCGGCAGGCGCGCGTCGACATCCCGGCCAAGCTCGCGGGCGAACTGGTCTTCGTGCACGACATGCGCGTGCCCGGCATGCTGCACGGCCGCGTGGTGCGCCCGCCCTACGCGGGCGCCGACCATGGCGACTTCATCGGCAACACGCTCGAGTCGGTCGACGAATCGTCGATCGCCCATATCCCCGGCATCCGCGCGGTGGTGGTGATCCGCGACTTCGTCGGCCTCGTGGCCGAGCGCGAGGAGCACGCCGAGCAGGCGCTGCGCGAACTGCGCGTGCGCTGGAAGCCCTGGCCCGGCATGCCCGGCCTCGACGACCTCGCGCAGGCGCTGCGCGACAACCCCTCGACGCAGCGCCTGCTGGTCGACGAGGGCGACGTCGACGGCGCGATCGCGCGCGCCGCGCATCCGATGCCGCGCACCTATGTCTGGCCCTACCAGATGCATGCCTCGATCGGGCCCTCGTGCGCGCTGGCCGAATGGCAGCCCGAGGACGGCAGCGGCATGCAACTGCGCTGCTGGGCCGGCACGCAGAACCCGCACGTGCTGCGCGCCGACCTCGCGAAGCTGCTCGGCGTGCAGGACCTGCAGGTCGACGTGGTGCGCATGGAGGCCGCGGGCTGCTATGGCCGCAACGGCGCCGACGACGTGGCCGCCGATGCCGCGCTGCTCGCGCGCGCCGTGGGCGCGCCGGTGCGCGTGCAGCTCACGCGCGAGCAGGAGCATGCGTGGGAGCCCAAGGGCGCCGCGCAACTGATGGAGATCGATGGCGGCCTCGCGGCCGACGGCAGCGTCGCGGCCTACGACTTCCAGACTTCCTATCCGTCGAACGGCGCGCCCACGCTCGCGCTGCTGCTCACGCGCGCCATCGAACCGGTGGCGCAGGCCTACGAGATGGGCGACCGCACCGCGCGCCCGCCCTACGGCTACGACAACCTGCGCGTGAAGGTCAACGACATGGCGCCGATCGTGCGCGCCTCGTGGCTGCGCGGCGTGTCGGCGCTGCCGAGCTCGTTCGCGCACGAGTCGTACATCGACGAGCTCGCGACCGCGGCCGGCGTCGACCCGGTGCAGTTCCGGCTGCGCCACCTCGAGGACCCGCGCGCGGTCGAGCTGGTGCAGGCCACCGCGCAGAGGGCCGGCTGGCGGCTGCGCACCGGCCCGCAGGAGAACGCCGAGGGCGGGCTCGGCCCCGGTGGCGACATCCTGTTCGGCCAGGGCTTCGCCTATGCGCGCTACGTGCACAGCAAGTGGCCCGGCTTCGGCGCCGCCTGGGCGGCCTGGGTGGCCGACGTCGAGGTCAACCGCCGGACCGGCGAGGTGCATGTGCGCCGCGTGGTGGTGGGGCACGACGCGGGCCTGCTGGTCAATCCCGCGGGCGTCGAGCACCAGGTGCACGGCAACGTGATCCAGACCACGAGCCGCGCGCTCAAGGAGCAGGTGCAGTTCGCGCCGCAGTCCGGGCCGGCAGAGGGCGGCGAGCGCCTGCCCGGCGTGCTGCCCTCGGGCGTGGTCGCGAGCCGCGAATGGGGCAGCTACCCGATCATCAACTTCCGCGAAGTGCCGGTGATCGAGGTGATGCACATGCCGCGTCCCGGCGAGCCTTCGCTGGGCGCGGGCGAGTCCTCGTCGGTGCCGGGCACGGCGGCGATCGCGAACGCGATCTTCGATGCGACGGGCGTGCGCTTCAGGGCGCCGCCGTTCACGCCGGAGACGGTGCTGGCGGAGTTGAATCGCGGGCTGCTGCCTCCGCCGCCCGGAGAGGGCGGCAGCAAGCCGCAGGCCGATGGCGATGCTGGCGTGCCCCCATCCCGGCCTTCCCCCAGAGGGGGAAGGAGTCACGCCATCTGGCCACGGCGCAAGAGCCTGTGGGCCACGGGCGCCGCGCTCGTGGTCGGCGGCATCGGCGTCGTCGCGGGCCTGCTCGGCTGGCGCTCGGTGATCGCGCCGGTGTCGCTGACCGCGCCGGTCTACAGCGAGGCCACCATCGAGCGCGGCCGCGTGCTCGCGGCGCTCGGCGACTGCGCGGTCTGCCATACCGCGCCGGGCGGCGCCCCCAACGCCGGCGGCCGCGCGATGGACACGCCCTTCGGCACGCTCTACACCACCAACCTCACGCCCGATGCCGAGACCGGCCTCGGCCGCTGGTCCTTCAGCGCCTTCCAGCGCGCGATGCGCGAGGGCGTGTCGCGCGACGGCCATCACCTCTATCCGGCCTTCCCCTACACGGCCTTCGCGAAGACCAGCGACGACGACCTGCAGGCGCTCTATGCCTACTTCATGGCGATGCCCGCGGTGCGCGCCGAAACGCCGAAGTCCCAACTCAAGTTCCCGTTCAGCCTGCGGCCGCTGATGGCCGGATGGAACGCGCTTTTCCACGATCCCGCGCCGCTCGCGCCCGTGGCCACGCAGAGCGCCGAGTGGAACCGCGGCGCCTACCTCGTCAACGGCCTCGGCCATTGCGGCGCCTGCCACACGCCGCGCAATGCGCTGGGCGCGGAGCAGGGTGGCAGCGCCTTCCTGTCGGGCGCGATGGTCGATGGCTGGGAAGCGCCGCCGCTCACGGCGCGCTCGAAGTCCGCCATGCCCTGGGACGCCGATTCGCTCTACCGCTACCTGCGCGACGGCCACTCGCCGCGCCACGGCATCGCGGGCGGCCCGATGGCCGAGGTGGTGCGCGAGCTCGGCGCCGTGCCCGATGCCGACGTCCGCGCGATGGCGACCTACCTCGCCTCGTTCAACCCCGAGCCCGTGCCCGAGGCCGCCGCACAGGCCCAGGCACGGCGCATCGTCGACACGGCGGCGCGCACGCAGGGCCAGCTGCTCGGCCCCGCGCAGCGCATGTTCGACAGCGCCTGCGCCGCCTGCCATCACGGCGGCGACGGCCCCACGCTGTTGGGCGTGAACACGCCGCTCGCGCTCAACGGCAACCTCGCGAGCGCGAAGCCCGACAACCTGCTGCGCACCATCCTCGATGGCGTGCGCGATCCCGCGACGCGCGACATCGGCTTCATGCCGGCCTTCCGCGATGCGCTCGACGACCGCCAGATCGCCGAGCTCGCGGGCTACATGCGCGCACGCTTCGCGCCGCAGGAGCCCGCCTGGCCCGACCTGCAGGCCGAGGTCGCGCGCGTGCGCGCCGCGCCTGGGCACTGAGGCCACGGAGTCCCTGTCGGTGGAAGACCGCACGCCGCGGCGCGTGCGGCGCTACGATGCCCGCGCATTCCTTCCAACCTCCAGAGACAACCACCGCCATGCCACTCGATCTCCAGACCGCCACCAGCCTCCCGCAAGACACCGACCAGGCCACCCTCGTCGGCCGCCTTTGGCAACCGGGCGTGGGCCCCGTGCTCGTGGCCGTGCAGGGCGACGGCCTGCACGATCTCTCGCGGCTCGCGCCCACCATGAGCGACCTGCTCGAGCTGCAGGAGTCGCCCGCCGATGCCGTGCGGCGCGTGCTGCGCAGCGGCCAGGCACCGCGCATCGCGGAGCTGGCCGAGGTGCTCGCCAACAGCGACGGCGGCGCGCGCAACGAAGACCGGCCCTGGCTGCTCGCGCCCTGCGACCTGCAGGCCGTCAAGGCCAGCGGCGTGACCTTCGTCGCGAGCCTGCTCGAGCGCGTGATCGAGGAACAGGCGCGCGGCGATGCATCGAAGGCCGAGGCCACGCGCGCGGCGCTCGGCGGCGTGCTCGGCGACAACCTCGCCGACATCGTGCCGGGCTCGCCCGAGGCGATGAAGGCCAAGGAGGTGCTGATCGCGCAGGGCGCGTGGTCGCAGTACCTCGAGGTCGGCATCGGGCCCGATGCGGAGATCTTCACCAAGGCGCCCGTGCTCTCGTCGGTGGGCACGGGGGCCGACATCGGCATCCATGCGGCCTCGGTGTGGAACAACCCCGAGCCCGAGGTCGTGCTCGCCGTCAACAGCCGCGGCGAGACGCTGGGCGCCGCGCTCGGCAACGACGTCAACCTGCGCGACTTCGAAGGCCGCAGCGCACTGCTGCTGGGCAAGGCGAAGGACAACAACGCCTCGTGCGCCATCGGTCCGTTCATCCGCCTGTTCGATGCGCACTTCGGCATCGCGCAGGTGCGCCGCATCACGGTCGCGCTCGAAGTGCGCGGGCCCGAGGGCTTCGTGCTCGAGGGCTCGAGCTCGCTCGCGAAGATCAGCCGCGATCCGCTCGACCTCGTGTCACAGGCCATCGGCATCCATCACGACTACCCCGACGGCCTGATGCTGTTCCTCGGCACGATGTTCGCGCCCACGCAGGACCGCCACGGTCCGGGCCAGGGCTTCACGCACACGGTCGGCGACATCGTGCGCATCGCGGCGCCCGAACTCGGCGCGCTCGTCAATCGCGTCGCGCATGCCGACAAGGCCCCGCGCTGGACCTTCGGCATCGGCGCGCTGATGCGCAACCTGGGCGCGCGCGGCCTGCTGCGCTGAGTTCTGTCACGGCGTCGTCATGCGCCGTTAAGCCGTACTGTGTAACGTTAATGGAAGATGTACTTCTTTGTGATTCAGAGACGGCATGATGACCTCTGATGTAGTTGACCGGCTCCTCGCTTCCACTCAAGATAACTAATGATTCGTTAATGTTTTGATTGGTTGAACGAGGGAGATCGGGTGTCGCAGGCAGAGATCGAGCTTTTGCAAAAGCCCGTCGAGGGCCCGCTTCCGTGCGGTGAGGATCTGGAATACGACGCCGATTTCATGGCGTTGCAGCAGGCAACGCTCGGCAAGCGCGAGCAGCAGTTCGGCAACACCATCATTCCGGCCGAGCCGCCCGACTGGACCAAGGTCGAGCGCATCGCCAGGCAGTTGTGCGAACGCACGCGCGACCTGCGCGTGCTGGTGCCGCTCACGCTCGCATGGACCGAGAACCGCGGCCTGCCGGGTTACGTCGAAGGGCTGCAGCTGGTCGACGTGGTGCTGCAGACCTACTGGGACGACGTGCATCCGCGCGTGGTCGATGGTGGCGACGAGGACCCGCTGCCGCGCATGAATGCATTGGCCGCGCTGGCCGAGAGCGAAGGCATCGGGCGCAGCGTGCGCGATGCGCGGTTGCTCGATGACGGTGGCGTGACGATGACCTTGCGACAGGTCGAGGCGCTGCTCGATTCGAGCAAGGCCGACCAGATCGACTACCCGGGCGGCGTGGGCCGCCTGCGCGAGGCCGCGCGCCGCGCCTACGACAACGACGCACCGCCGATCGTCGCGTTGCGCGCGGCGCTCGCGCTGCTGCAGCGCATCCGCGAGACCTCCGAACGTGCACTGGGCCAGAGCTGGGCCCCCGATTTCTCGCGCCTCGAACGATCGATGCGCACGGTGGCGCAACTGCTGCCCGAGCAGGCATTGCAGAGCGCGGTCGAGGCGCCACAGACCGCACGCCAGAGCCCATCGGCGATCGATCCGGCCGCGACGTCTTCGTCGCCGGGCGCGATCGAGACCGCTGCAAGTGGCGGTCCCGGCCTACGCGCGATCGGTATCAACGATATTGAAATAACGAGCCGCGAAGATGTGCAGGTGTTGTTGGAAAAGGCGTGCCGGTATCTGGAGCGCGCGGAGCCCAGCCATCCCGCGCCCCTGTTGATACGCAGGGCGCAGAAGCTGCTGGCGCTCAACTTCTTCCAGATCATCGAGGAGCTCATGCCCGAGGGACTGCAGAAGCTGGAGAGCCTGGCGGGCCGGCCTTCGGGGTCCGACGCATCGCAGTAGGCGCCGGCGGCCGGCGCACGCGGTCCGCACGCATTCGATCGAAGAATCAAGAGGAAGCTTTATGGCAGACAACCGTGTCAGGAACAGTGGTCAGAAGTTCATCGCGCGCAATCGCGCGCCGCGCGTGCAGATCGAGTACGACGTCGAGATCTACGGCAGCGAGCGCAAGATCCAGCTGCCCTTCGTGATGGGCGTGATCGCCGACCTCGCGGGCAAGCAGGTCGACCCGATGCCCGACCTCGCCGAGCGCGAGTTCATGGCGGTGGACATCGACAACTTCGACGACCGCATGAAGTCGATCAAGCCGCGCGTGGCCTTCCAGGTGCCCAACACGCTGACCGGCGATGGCCAGCTCAATGTCGACATCACCTTCGACAGCATGGACGACTTCTCGCCCGCGCGCATCGCGCGCCAGGTCGACGCGCTGCAGCAGCTGCTCGATGCGCGCACCGAACTGTCGAACCTGCTGTCCTACATGGACGGCAAGAACGGCGCCGAGCAGCTCATCGCGCAGGCGCTGCAGAACCCGGCGCTGCTGAAGTCGCTGGCCACCAGCCCGAACCCGGCCGTGGCCGGTGCGCTGGATGCGGCGGCGGCCAGCGAGAAGCCGGCCGGCAGTTCCGAATAAGGCGCGAGCCGATCACGTCGACAGGACCATCACCATGAGTACCGTGCAAAAACAATCCGCGCGTGCGCAGCAGACCGTCGAGGCGCTCGAGCCGAACGAGTTCTCGGACCTGCTCCAGCGCGAGTTCAAGCCCAAGACCGACCAGGCGCGCGAGGCGGTGCAGAACGCCGTCAAGACGCTGGCGGTGCAGGCGCTCGAGAGCTCCGTCACCATCTCCAACGATGCCTATCGCACGGTGCAGGCCATCATCACGGAGATCGACCGCAAGCTCTCCGAGCAGATCAACCAGATCCTGCACCACGAGGACTTCCAGCAGCTCGAGGGTGCCTGGCGCGGCCTGCACTACCTCGTGAACAACACCGAGACCGACGAGCAGCTCAAGATCCGCGTGATGTGCGCCTCCAAGCGCGAAGTGGCGCGCTCGCTCAAGCGCCACAAGGGTATCGGCTGGGACCAGAGCCCGCTGTTCAAGAAGATCTACGAGGCCGAGTACGGCCAGTTCGGCGGCGAGCCCTTCGGCGCGCTGATCGGCGACTTCCATTTCGACCACAGCCCGCCCGACGTCGAGATGCTCGGCGAGATGGCCAAGATCGCCGCGGCCGCGCACTGCCCCTTCATCGCGGGCGCCTCGCCGACCGTGATGCAGATGGACTCGTGGCAGGAGCTGTCGAACCCGCGCGACCTGACCAAGATCTTCCACAACACCGAGCACACCGCGTGGCGCTCGCTGCGCGACTCGGAAGACGCGCGCTACATCGGCCTGGCGATGCCGCGCTTCCTCGCGCGCCTGCCCTATGGCGCGCGCACCAACCCGGTCGACGAGTTCGAGTTCGAGGAAGAGACCGATTCGGCCGCGCACAGCCGCTACACCTGGGCCAACTCGGCCTATGCGATGGGCGTGAACATCAACCGCTCGTTCAAGCAGTACGGCTGGTGCACCTCGATCCGCGGCGTGGAATCGGGCGGCGCGGTCGAGAACCTGCCGACCCACACCTTCCCGACCGACGACGGCGGCGTCGACATGAAGTGCCCGACCGAGATCGCGATCAGCGACCGGCGCGAGGCCGAGCTCGCGAAGAACGGCTTCATGCCGCTGGTGCACCGCAAGAACTCCGACTTCGCGGCCTTCATCGGCGCGCAGTCGCTGCAGCAGCCGGCCGAGTACTACGACGCCGATGCCTCGGCCAACGCGAACCTCGCGGCGCGCCTGCCGTACCTGTTTGCCTGCTGCCGCTTCGCGCACTACCTGAAGTGCATCGTCCGCGACAAGATCGGCTCGTTCCGCGAGCGCGAGGACATGGAGCGCTGGCTCAACGACTGGATCATGAACTACGTCGACGGCAGCCCCGGCACCTCGTCGCAGGACACCAAGGCGATGAAGCCGCTGGCGGCCGCCGAGGTCCAGGTGGAACCGATCGAGGACAACCCCGGCTACTACGCCGCCAAGTTTTTTCTCCGGCCGCACTACCAGCTCGAAGGGCTCACGGTGTCTTTGCGGCTGGTTTCGAAGTTGCCGTCCAACAAGAAGGACAGCAGCTAATTCAACAGTGCCTCGATGGGGCACGCACAACTCCGGGGGTTAATGATGGCAGTAGACATGTTCATGCGCGTCGAAGGCGCGAACGGCGAATCCAAAGACTCGAACCACAAGGACTGGACGGATATCAAGTCGTTCGCATGGGGTGCGACGCAGCCTGGCAACATGGTCAGCGGTGGTGGCGGTGGCGTGGGCAAGGCCAGCTTCAACGATCTGCAGGTGCTCGCGCGCATCGACAAGGCGGCCCCGTCCGTCATGAAGAACTGCGCCAGCGGCAAGCACCTGAGCAAAGTCGAGGTCTCGGTCTGCAAGGCCGGCGGCGGACAGATCGAGTACACGCGCGTGACGCTCGAGGAA
>NZ_JBZAYE010000031.1:0-27177 GCF_058244205.1 Variovorax sp. 20P10.2.4 | reverse complement strand
CGTTGCCGGCGGGGCTTTCGATACGGAGCGAAGTCTTCGTCGCCGCGCTTACAGCTTCTGCTGCTGCATGAAGCGGTCGAAGGTGCCTTCGGTGTAGCGGAACCAGGCGTTCTGGTCGGCCAGGAATTTGGACCAGTCGCCGTAGATCTTCTTCCACTCGGGGTTGGAGTTGTTGAGGTCCGAGTAGACCTGCTGGGCCGACTTGAAGGCCGCGTTCATCACGTCCTGCGAGAACGGGCGCAGCTTGGTGCCCGAGCCCACGAGCTGCTTGAGCGCGATCGGGTTCTTGGCGTCGTACTTGGCCGTCATCGTGATGTTGGCGTGCGCGGCGGCCGCCTCGACGATCGCCTTGTAGTCGGCCGACAGGCCTTCCCAGGCCTTGGTGTTGATGTAGAAGTCGAGCTCGGGGCCGCCTTCCCACCAGCCGGGGTAGTAGTAGAACGGGGCGATCTTGTTGAAGCCCAGCTTCTGGTCGTCGTACGGGCCGACCCACTCGAGGCCGTCCAGCGTGCCCTTTTCGAGCGCGGGGTAGAGGTCGGCGCCGGGGATCGATTGCGGGATCACGCCGAAGGGCTCGAGCACCTTGCCCGCGAACGGGTTGGTGCGGAACTTCAGGCCCTTGAGGTCGGCGACCGACTTGATTTCCTTGCGGAACCAGCCGCCCATCTGCGCGCCAGTGTTGCCGCCGGGCAGGTTGATGATGTTGTACTTGGCGTAGAAGGCGCGCATCAGCTTCAGGCCGTTGCCTTCGTACATCCAGGCGTTCTGCTGGCGGGTGTTCATGCCAAAGGGCACCGAGCAGCCGAGGCAGAAGGTCGGGTCCTTGCCGTAGAAGTAGTACGGCGCCGTGTGGGCCATTTCGACCGAGGCGTTCTGCACGCCGTCGACCACGCCGAACGCGGGCATCAGCTCGCCGCCGGCATGCACCGAGATCTGGAACTTGCCGCCCGTCATGTCGCTGACGCTCTTCGCGAACACCTCGGCGGTGCCGAAGATGGTGTCCAGCGACTTGGGAAAGCTCGACGCCAGGCGCCAGCGGACGGTGGCCTGCGCATGAACGGCAGGCGCGATGCCGGCAGCCAGGACGCCAGCGATGCCGGCGTTTTTGATGAGGGAACGACGATCCATGGATAGCTCTCCGAATACTTGGAAAAAACGACGCACGGCTTGTGACCGCTGGGGACTCTTGTAGAAGCCCGGGCGATTGTAAAAACGCGCTTACAGCGACCGGCGGGGGTTTACCCTGCGCTGCAGCAATACGGCGGATGCGCGCCACGCCATCGCCACGGCCCGCGAGCAGGCCCGCGGCGAGCCCGGCAAGGCCCCCGGCAAGCCCGAATTCGGACGAGGCATAAAATGTTAATCCGCCTTACACACACCTCCGATACGGCATCCGACATGAGACTCTCCCATTCCTTCAAGCCCGCGCTGCTCGCCTTCGCCGCAGCCACCGCCTTCGGCGCCCAAGCCGCCGACATCAAGATCGGCGTCGCCGCCGCGCTGTCCGGCGGTGCCGCCCAGTACGGCGCCGCGATCCGCAACGGCTTCCAGCTCGCGGCCGACGAGATCAATGCCGCCGGCGGCATCAACGGCGACAAGATCGTCCTCGCCATCGAGGACGAGCAGGGCAAGAAGGAAGACGCCATCAACGTCTTCAAGAAACTGATCTTCCAGGACAAGGTCCTGATGACCTTCGGCCCCACGCTGTCGAACTCGGCCCAGGCCGCCGACCCGATCGCCCAGGCCGCCAAGACGGTGGCCTTCGGCACCTCGAACACCGCCGACGGCATCACCTCGATCGGCGACTACGTGTTCCGCAACTCGGTGACCGAGGCCGACGTGCTGCCCGAGACCCTGCGCGTGGCGATCAAGCACGCCAACGTGAAGAAGGTCGCCGTGCTCTACGGCAACGACGACGTGTTCACCAAGAGCGGCTACGACAACTTCAAGAAGGCCCTCGAGGACCTGAAGCTGCCCGTGACCACCACCGAGACCTTCGCCAAGGGCGACGTGGACTTCAAGGCCCAGCTGACCAAGATCAAGGCCAGCAACCCCGACGCCATCGTGCTGTCGGCCCTGCTGGCCGAGGGCGCGCCGATCATGGTGCAGGCCCGCCAGCTCGGCCTGAACGTGCCGGTCATCGGCGGCAACGGCATGAACTCGACCAAGATCTTCGACCTGGCCAAGGGCAGCTCGGACAACCTCTACGTCGGCAGCCCCTGGTCGGCCAGCAACGCCACGCCCGAGAACACCAAGTTCCAGAAGGCCTACAACGACAAGTTCAAGGTCGCGCCCGACCAGTTCGCGGCCCAGGCCTACGACGGCCTGTACGTGGTGGCGCAGGCGCTCAAGGGCGTGAAGCTGTCGGGCAACCTGCCGGCCGACCGCACCGCCCTGCGCGACGCGCTGCCCAACGTGAAGTGGACCGGCGCCACCGGCGCCTTCACCTTCGCGCGCGCCAAGGACAAGGCCGGCAAGCCCGCCGGCTACGACGCGCAACAGACGGCCATCGTGAGCGTGACGCGCGGCACGCAGTTCGTGATCGAGAAGTAAGCAAGGGGCGGCACCCTCGCCGTTCGCGGCGGGCCGCGCGGCCCGCCTTGCCTTTTGCACCCGGCGCAGGACGACCCACTGCGCCCTTCGTTCTTCCTGTTTTGATTCGCCGCGGCGCCCTTCGGCCGCGGCCCGACGAAAGCCCATCGTGCTCGATCAGCAGCTTGTCAACGCCCTGTCGCTGGGGTGCGTCTACGCACTCTTCGCGCTGGGCTTCACACTCATCTTCGGCGTGCTCGGCGTCATCAACCTCTCGCATGGCGCGGTGTTCATGGTGGGCGCCTACGCGGCCGCCGAGTTCATGCGCCTGACCAGCCTGCCCCTGTGGGCCGGCCTGCCCTTCGCGTTCGTGCTGTGCGGCGTGCTGGGCCTCTTGATCGACGTGCTGGTGCTCAAGCCGCTGCGCAAGCGCGACGCGCCCCACCTGATCCCGATGATCGCCACCATCGGCGTGGCCATCATCCTGAACAACGGCGTGCAGGGCATCTTCGGCGCGGAGAACCTGCGCTTCCCGTCCGGCACCATCCCCGACGACGCGCTGGTGCTCGCGGGCATCCACGTCACGGCGCTCGAGCTCGGCATCATCATCGCGTCCTTCGCGCTGATGGCGGTGCTGCTGCTGTCGCTGCAGCGCACGCAGCTCGGCCGCGCGCTGCGCGCCATCGCCGAATCGCCCAAGGCCGCCTACCTCGTGGGCGTGAACGTCGAGGGCCTGTTCTACCTGACCTCCTTCGTGGCCGCCGGCCTGGGCGGCGTGGCCGGCGTGCTGATCGGCCTGTACTCGAACGCGCTGTTCCCGCTGATGGGCCAGCCGATGCTCGAGAAGGGCATCGCCGTGATCATCCTCGGCGGCATGGGCGACATCCGCGGCGCGCTGCTCGGCGGCCTGTTCCTCGGCTTCGCCGAGGTGCTGTCGGTAGCCTACGTGGGCTCCACCATGCGCGACGCGGTGGCCTTCGGCCTTCTGTTCCTGGTGCTGCTGGTGCGTCCCAAGGGCCTGTTCGGCTCGCTCAAGGAGCGCAAGGTCTGACCATGGAAGCGCTCGACAACTTCTGGTCGGTCTACAGCAACCTGGTGCTCTCGCTGGGCATCAACGGCCTGCTGGCGCTCTCGATCTGGCTCACCCTGGCCTGCGGCATGCTGGCCCTGGCCAACGCGGCCTTCATGGGCATCGGCGCCTACGCGGCCTCGATCCTCACGCTCAACTACGGCGTGCCGTTCCCGGTCGCCATCGCGGCCGGCATGGCCGCGCCGGCACTGGTGGCCTTCGCCATCGGCAAGCCCACGCTGCGCCTGTCGGGCGTGTACCTGGCGATGGCCACGCTGGCCTTCGGCGAGGTGGTGCGCATCGCCGTGCTCAACGCCGAGTCGCTCACGGGCGGCGCCCTGGGCCTCAACGGCATCCCGCAGTCGACCGAGTGGTGGCACGTGGCGCTCGCGCTGGTGCTGGTGCTGCTGGTGCTGTGGCGCATCCGCCGCTCGAAGGTGGGCCGCGCCTTCGAGGCCATCAAGGAGGACGAGACCGCCGCCGGCCTGATGGGCATCGACGTGGCGGGCCACAAGATGCTGGCCTTCGTGCTCGGCGGCGCGATCGCCGGCCTGGCCGGCACGCTGAACGCGCACCTGACCTTCTTCATCGGCCCGTCCGAGTACGGCTTCAACCGCGCGGTCGACATCCTCACGATGGCGATCCTCGGCGGCATCGGCGGCCTCACCGGCCCGGTGCTCGGCGGCACCATCCTCACGCTGCTGCCCGAGATGCTGCGCGGCCTGGGCGCCTTCCGCCTCGTGGTCAACGGCTTCATCCTGGTGCTGATCGTGCTGTTCCTGCCCAAGGGCATCTGGGACCCGGCGCGCATCCGCCAGTGGTTCGGCCGCAAGGGGAGCACGGCATGAGCCAACCCCTGCTGAGATTGAAGAACGTGTCGCGCCATTTCGGCGGACTCAAGGTGCTGCAGGACGTGAACCTCGAGATTCCGCAGGGCGGCATCTTCGGGCTCATCGGACCGAACGGCGCCGGCAAGACCACGGTGTTCAACCTGATCACCGGCCTGCTGCCGACCACCAGCGGCAGCATCCATTTCGAGGGCCGCGACCTGGCGGGCCGCAAGCCCTTCCAGATCACGCGCGGCGGCATCGCGCGCACCTTCCAGAACATCCGCGTCTTCAAGGAGATGTCGCTGCTGGAGAACGTGATCGTCGGCATGGATTCGAAGCTGCGCTACGGCCCGATGGGCCTGCTCGCGGGCTCGGGCCTGTTCCGCGGCGAGGAGAAGCGCGCCCGCGAGCGCGCGCACGAACTGCTGGGCTGGGTGCGCCTGGATCACAAGGCGCACGACATCGCCGACAACCTCTCGTACGGCGAGCAGCGCAAGTTGGAGCTGGCGCGCGCGCTGGCCACCGAGCCCAAGCTGCTGCTGCTCGACGAGCCGGTCGCCGGCATGAACAGCACCGAGAAGAGCGAGCTGATGGTCGAGATCGAGAACATCGCGGCGCGCGGCTTCACGGTCTTCATGATCGAGCACGACATGCGCTTCGTGATGGGCCTGTGCCAGCAGATCGCGGTGCTGAACTTCGGGCGCATCATCGCGCGCGGCGGCCCCGAGCAGATCCGCAACGACCCGCAGGTGATCGAGGCCTACCTCGGCCGCGAGGACGACGAAGCCACCAACGAACCGGAGGCCGCGGCATGAGCGCACTCAGCAAACAACCCCTGCTGCAGGTGCAGGGCCTGAAGGTTTCCTTCGGCCATGTGCAGGCCGTCAAGGGCATCGACTTCGAACTGCACGAAGGACAGATCACCACGCTGGTCGGCGCCAACGGCGCCGGCAAGTCGACCACGCTGCTGGCGCTGTCGGGCCTGGTGAAGAAGACCGCCGGGCGCGTCGTGTTCGCGGGCCAGGACATCTCCGCGCTCGCGCCGCACAGGATCGTGGCCGGCGGCGTGGTGCAGGTGGCCGAGGGCCGCGCCACGCTGACCACGCTGACGGTGCGCGAGAACCTCGAGCTCGGCGCCTACACGCGGCGCGACGGCGCGGCCGCGCGCACGGCCGACCTGGAGCGCATCTACGCCCTGTTCCCGGTGCTCAAGGACCGCGCCGACGGCCTGGCCGGCAACCTCTCGGGCGGCGAGCAGCAGATGCTGGCGATCGGCCGCGCCCTGATGGCGAAGCCGCGCGTGCTGCTGCTGGACGAGCCCTCGATGGGCCTGGCGCCGATCATCGTGCAGGACATCTTCCGCACGCTGCGCGAGATCAACCGCCAGGGCCTGACGATCTTCCTGGTGGAGCAGAACGTGCGCCAGGCACTGAAGATCGCGGACCGGGCCTATGTGATCGAGACCGGCAGCATCGTGCTGTCGGGCAGCGGTCGCGACCTGCTCGGCGATCCGAAGGTGCAGGAAGCCTACCTGGGCAGCTGATTCAGCCGGCGGCGCGGCCGAAGCGCTGCGCGATCGACTGCTCGATGCCCGCCGCATCGAGCCCGATCGAGGCCAGCAGCTTGGCCGGGTCGCCGTGCTCGATGAAGCGGTCGGGCAGGCCCAGCTGCAGCACCGGCACCTGCACGCCCGCGGCCTGCAGCGCCTCGAGCACCGCGCTGCCCGCGCCGCCCATCAACGCGCCTTCCTCGAGCGTGACCAGCGCCTCGTGCGAGCGCGCCACCTCGAGCAGCAGTTCCACGTCGAGCGGCTTGGCCCAGCGCATGTTGGCGACCGTGGCGTCGAGCGCCTCGGCGGCCGTGAGCGCCGGATACAGCAGCGTGCCGAAGGCCAGGATGGCGATGCGCTTGCCCTGGCGGCGCAGCTCGCCCTTGCCGAAGGGCAGGCCGTCGAGCGCGAGGTGCGGCTCGACGCCGGCACCCGCGCCGCGCGGATAGCGCACGGCCACCGGGTGGTCCTGCTCGTAGGCGGTGGTCAAAAGCTGCCGCGTCTCGCGCTCGTCGGCGGGACAGGCGATGCTCATGTTCGGGATGCAACGCAGGAACGGGATGTCGTAGGCACCCGCGTGCGTGGCGCCGTCGGCGCCCACCAGGCCCGCGCGGTCGAGCGCGAACACCACCGGCAGGTTCTGGATCGCGACGTCGTGCACCAGTTGGTCGTAGCCGCGCTGCAGGAAGGTCGAGTAGATCGCCACCACCGGCTTCAGGCCCTCGCAGGCCAGGCCCGCGGCGAAGGTCACGGCATGCTGCTCGGCGATGCCGACGTCGTAGTAGCGGTCGGGAAAGCGCTGCTCGAACTCGACCAGCCCCGAGCCCTCGCGCATCGCGGGCGTGATGCCGACCAGCCGGCCGTCCTTGGCCGCCGTGTCGCACAGCCACTGGCCGAAGATCTGCGTGAAGGTCTTCTTGGGCGCCGACGCGGGCTTGACCAGGCCGACCTGCGGATCGAACTTGCCGGGGCCGTGGTAGGCCACGGGATCGGCCTCGGCCAGCTTGTAGCCCTGGCCCTTCTTGGTCACCACGTGCAGGAACTGCGGGCCCTCGAGATGCTTGAGGTTCTCGAGCGTGGGCACCAGCGAGTCGATGTCGTGGCCGTCGATCGGGCCCACGTAGTTGAAGCCGAACTGCTCGAACAGCGTGGCCGGCACCACCATGCCCTTGGCATGCTGCTCGAAGCGCTTGGCCAGCTCGAACAGCGGCGGCGCGGCGCGCAGCACGCTCTTGCCCACGTTCTTGGCGGCGGCGTAGAAGTTGCCGCTCATCAACTGCGCCAGGTAGCGGTTGAGCGCGCCCACCGGCGGGCTGATCGACATGTCGTTGTCGTTGAGGATCACGATCAGCCGGCAGTCGCACACGCCCGCGTTGTTGAGCGCCTCGAAGGCCATGCCGGCCGTGAGCGCGCCGTCGCCGATGATGGCCACGGTGAAGCGGTCCTCGCCCTTCTGCTTGGCGGCCATGGCCATACCGAGCGCGGCCGAGATGCTGGTCGACGAGTGCGCGGTGCCGAAGGTGTCGTACTCGCTCTCGCTGCGCTGCGGAAAGCCCGAGATGCCGCCGAGCTGGCGCAGGGTGGGCATGCGTTCGCGCCGACCCGTGAGGATCTTGTGCGGATAGGTCTGGTGGCCCACGTCCCACACCAGCCGGTCGTGCGGCGTGTTGAACACGTGGTGCAGCGCGACCGTGAGCTCCACCGTGCCGAGGTTCGAGCTCAGGTGGCCACCGGTGCGCGAGACGTTGTCGAGCACGCAGGCGCGCACCTCGTCGGACAGCTGCTTGAGCTGGGCCCGGTCGTACTGGCGGATGGGGGACGGATCGTGGAGCGTGGGGAGCAGCGGAGCGGCCATGGATCGTGGTGTTCGTTCTTGTCTAGCGGTCGCGGGCGACGACCATGTGGGCCAGGGCGCGCAGCGCCGCGGTGTCGTTCAGGCCGCTCGCATCGAGCGCGGCGAGCGCGTCGTCGAGCAGCTGCGAAGCCTGGGCCCGGGCTCCCTCGAGCCCCAGCAGCGACACATAGGTGGGCTTGTCGGCCGCGGCATCCTTGCCGGCGGTCTTGCCGAGGGTCTGCGAATCGGCCGTCACGTCGAGGATGTCGTCGACGACCTGGAAGGCCAGGCCGATCGCCGCGCCGTAGCCGCGCAGCGCGGTCAGCGCCGCCGGTGAAACACCGGTGCCGCAGGCCGCGCCCATCTCGACGCTGCCCTGCAGCAGCGCGCCGGTCTTCAGCCGGTGCATCTCGCGCAGCTGCGCTTCGTTGAGTGCCACGCCCACGCTCGCGAGGTCGATCGCCTGGCCGCCGGCCATGCCCTGGCTGCCGGCGGCGCGCGCGAGCATGCGGCACAACGTGGCCTGCATCGCGGGCGGCACCTCGTCGCCATCGGGCGTGAGCAGTTCGAAGGCCAGCGCCTGCAGCGCGTCGCCCGCGAGCAGCGCGTCGGCCTCGCCGAACTTCACGTGCACCGTGGGCTTGCCGCGGCGCAGCACGTCGTTGTCCATGCACGGCAGGTCGTCGTGCACCAGCGAATAGGCGTGGATCAGCTCGGTGGCGCAGGCCGCGCGCAGCGCCGCGGCCACATTGCCGCCGACCGCCTCGCTGGCCGCGAGCACCAGCAGGGGCCGCAGCCGCTTGCCGCCGTCGAGCACGGCGTAGCGCATGGCCTCGCCGAGCAGCACCGGCGAATCGACGCCGACCCAGCCCGACAGCGCCTGTTCGACGCGCTCGAGGTGCGGGCGGCTCCAGAGCGCGAGGCGGGCCTGGTCCCAGGCGGGGGCAGTGGTGGCCGCGGTCATTCGGCGGCCCAGGGCTTGAGGCTGCCCGCGTCGAGCACCTTGATCTGGTCTTCCACCGCCTGCAGCCGGTCGCGGCAGAAGGCCAGCAGTGCGGCGCCGCGCTGGTAGCTGCCCAGCAGCCGGTCGAGCGGCAACTGGCCCGATTCGAGTTCCGCGACCAGTTGCTCGAGTTCCTGGAGTCCCGCTTCGTAGCTGACGGGCATCGGGCCCGTGTCGGGCGTGGGCGCCGGACTGGACGCGGGAGTGGAAGGCACCTTGGGCATGCGGGGGCAACGAGGATGAAACCGCGCATTTTAGGTCTCGGCCAGTGACGCATCGACGGCCCGCGCGACACCTGCCCGCGGCGTCATGCACGGCCGGACAGGACGACCGCCCGACCAGGGTGAAAGCCCCAGGGGCCACAAGGAAGGCCCCCCGGGTACAATCACCCTCCCCCAGCCGGTCACGCCGGCGCAACTCTCGGGCCGACACGCCTCTCCTGTCGTCGGTACCTTCCGTTTCAATTTTGTTTTCCTCCCTGTGGGGAGCTTGGTCAGGTCCTCCATGTCTGATTTAAGTCTTCAACTGCAGCAGGCCACGAGCCAACTTCCGGTTTCCGCGTATTTCGACGAGGCGCTCTTCGCCCGCGAGATGGAAACGCTCTTTGCCCGTGGCCCCCGCTATGTCGGCCACCGCCTTGCCGTGCCGGAGGCCGGCAGCTTCCACACGCTGCCCCACGAGCACCAGGGCCGCGCGCTGGTCCACACGCCCAAGGGCGTGGAACTGATCTCCAACGTCTGCCGCCACCGCCAAGCCGTGATCCTGCAGGGCCGCGGCGAACTCGACGCGCGCACCGGCGGCAACATCGTCTGCCCGCTGCACCGCTGGACCTATGCCGCGGCCGACGCGCGCACCACCGGCACGCTGATCGGCGCCCCGCATTTCGCGCAGGACCCCTGCCTGAACCTGCACAACTACCCGCTCACCGAGTGGAACGGCCTGCTGTTCGAGGCCAACGGCCGCGACATCGCCGCCGACATGGCCGGCCTGGGCCCGCGCGCCGACCTCTCGTTCGAGGGCTTCGCGCTCGACCACGTCGAGCTGCACGAGTGCAACTACAACTGGAAGACCTTCATCGAGGTCTACCTCGAGGACTACCACGTCGGCCCGTTCCATCCGGGCCTGGGCAGCTTCGTCACCTGCGACGACCTGCGCTGGGAGTTCAACCGCAACTACTCGGTGCAGACGGTGGGCGTGGCCAACCGCCTGGGCCGCGCGGGCAGCCCGGTCTACCAGAAGTGGCAGGAACAGCTGCTGCAGTACCGCGAGGGCAAGCCGCCCAAGTACGGCGCGATCTGGCTCACCTACTACCCGCACGTGATGATCGAGTGGTATCCGCACGTGCTCACCGTCTCGACGCTGCACCCGGTCAGCCCGACCAAGACGCTCAACATGGTGGAGTTCTTCTACCCCGAGGAAATCGTCGCCTTCGAGCGCGAGTTCGTCGAGGCCCAGCGCGCCGCCTACATGGAGACCTGCGTGGAAGACGACGAGATCGCCGAGCGCATGGATGCCGGCCGCCGCGCGCTGATGCTGCGCGGCGACAACGAGACCGGCCCCTACCAGAGCCCGATGGAAGACGGCATGCAGCAGTTCCACGAGTGGTACCGGCGCGAGCTGCAGGCCGCCGGCTGAGGCGCCGAAGCCGCTGCTTCCGCCCTGTTTCCTGCTATTCTCTTGATAGCTGAATACGTCCGGTTGGCGGGCGTTTCAGCTATTTTTCTTTTGTAAGAAGTCAAGACGATGCAAGCGCTCTGGATGGTGCTCGGCGCCTTTTTGTTCGCCTCCATGGGCGTGGCCGTGAAGATCGCCTCGGCCTGGTTCTCCAGCGGCGAGATGGTGCTCTGGCGCGGTGTCATCGGCATCGTTTTCCTCTGGCTGCTGGCGCGCAGCCGCGGCGTCTCGCTCGCCACCCAGTACCCGGGCATGCATGCCTGGCGCAGCCTGATCGGCGTGGTCTCGCTGGGCGCGTGGTTCTATGCCATCGCCCACATGCCGCTGGCCACGGCCGTCACCCTCAACTACATGAGCAGCGTCTGGATCGCCGCCTTCCTGGTCGGCGGCGCGCTGCTGGCCTGGATGCCGGTGCCGGGCCGCGATGGCCGCGTCTCGCGCCCGCCGCTGCAGGCGCCGCTGGTGCTGACCGTGCTCACCGGCTTCGTCGGCGTGGTGCTGATGCTCAAGCCCAGCGTGGATTCGAGCCAGGGCTTCGCCGGCCTGCTGGGCCTGCTGTCGGGCCTGACCGCCGCCTTCGCCTACATGCAGGTGGTGGCGCTCTCGCGCATCGGCGAGCCCGAGATGCGCACGGTGTTCTATTTCGCGCTCGGCTCGGCCGTGGCCGGGGCGCTGGCCACCGCGTTCACCGGCTTCTCGGAATGGAACTGGCGCCACGGCCTGTGGCTGCTGCCGATCGGCCTGCTGGCCGCCCTCGGACAGCTTTGCATGACCCGCGCCTACGCCACCGCCAAGACCGAAAGCGGCACCCTGCTGGTGGCCAACCTGCAGTACTCGGGCATCATCTTCGCGGCCTTCTACAGCGTGGTGCTGTTCGACGACCGCATCGACGCCGCCGGCTGGACCGGCATGGCGCTCATCATCGCGAGCGGCGTTGCCGCAACCGTGTTGCGTCAGCGTACAGTTCCGCAAGCGCCGGCCGAGGAACATTGAGGCCGGTTCGCAGTCCCTTCACCGTCCGCCGCGCATGTCGCGCGGCCCATGCGCCAAGGAGTTCTTCGCCATGACCTTCACCACCCTCGTTTCCGCCACCGAGTTGCGCGCCCTGCAGGCCGCCGGCACGCCGCTCATGGTGTTCGACTGCAGCTTCGACCTCATGAAGCCCGAGTCGGGCGCCCAGCAATACGCGGCCTCGCACATCCCCGGCGCGCTGCATGCCGACCTCGACACCGCCCTCAGCGCGAAGCATGGCAAGCCCGGCGCGCATGGCGAGGTGGTGGTGGCGCAGGAAGACGGCGTGCCCGCCTCGGGCGGGCGCCATCCGCTGCCCAGCCGCGAGCGCTTCGCGGCCTGGCTCAGCGGCATCGGCTTCTCGAACGACATGCAGGCCGTGGTCTACGACCGCAACGGCGCCAACTACTGCGGTCGCCTGTGGTGGATGCTCAAGTGGATGGGCCACGACGCCGTGGCCGTGCTCGACGGCGGCCTGCAGGGCTGGCAGGCCGAGGGCGGCGAGGTCACCGACCGCGAGGAACCCGCGCGCTTCCAGTCGAACTTCGTCATGGGCGAACCGCTGGTGCGCCTCGTGACCACCGACACCGTGGTGCGCCAGTTGGGCCAGCCTGACCAGAACCTGATCGACGCGCGGGCCGGTGCACGCTATCGCGGCGAGGTGGAACCTCTGGACCCGATCGCCGGTCACATCCCCGGGGCACTGAACCGCCCCTTCGCCGAGAACCTCGGTCCCGACGGCAAGTTCAAGCCCGCCGCGCAACTGCGCGCCGAGTTCGAAACGCTGCTCGAAGGCCGCGATCCGGCGACGGTCGTCCACCAGTGCGGCAGCGGCGTGAGCGCCGTTCCCAACCTGCTCGCGATGCGCATCGCGGGGCTCGGAACGGCCGCGCTCTATGCCGGCAGCTGGAGCGAATGGAGCAACACCCCGGGGCTGCCGACCCGGCAAGGCGCCCAACCATGACCCTGACCCGATCCAGCACCGACCGACGCGCTCTCCGACGCATCCTCGCTTCCGCCGCCCTCGCGCTGGTGGCCTCGGCCCCGTTCGCCGCCGCGCAGGCCCAGCAGCAGCACGCCCACGTGCACGGCCAGATCAAGCTCGACGTCGCCATCGACGGCCCCACGGTCGTGATCGACATGGAGTCGCCGCTCGACAACATCGTCGGCTTCGAGCGCGCACCCAAGACCGATGCCGAGAAGAAGACCGTCGAGGATGCCATGGCCCAGCTGCGCGCGGCCGACAAGCTGTTCGCCATCGACCCCGCCGCGAGCTGCAAGCTCGGCCCGGTCGACCTGCGCTCCAGCGCGCTCGGCCTCGGCAAGCCCGATGCCAGCGAACCCGAGGGCCATGCCGACCTCGACGCCACCTTCTCGTTCAACTGCGCCAACGCGGCCGCCGCCAAGTACATCGACATCGGCCTGTTCGCCGCCTTCAAGGGCACGCGCCAGATCGATGCGCAGATCGCTTCCGCGCAAGGCCAGTTCAAGCGCCAGCTCAAGCGCCCCGCGGGTGCGCAAGCCGCGCAGCCGGCCCGCCTGACCTGGGGCAAGTGAGGTCGTGAGCCTTCCTTCGCAGGCCGAATCCACGCCGCTGCGCGTGGTGCTCTCGGCCGAATCGCTGCGCTTCTCCTGGCCCGGCAGCGCCACGCCGTGCATCGACATCGAGGCCTTCCGCATCACGGCCGGCGAATCGGTGTTTTTGCATGGCCCCAGCGGCTGCGGCAAGAGCACCCTGCTGTCGCTGCTGGCCGGCGTGCTGGTGGCCGACGAGGGCCGCGTGTGCCTGCTGGGCCACGACTGGTCCAAGCTCTCGGGCGCCGCGCGCGACCGCTGCCGCGTGGCGCACGTGGGCTACATCTTCCAGCAGTTCAACCTGCTGCCTTATCTGAGCGTGGTCGACAACGTGCTGCTGCCCTGCCGCTTTTCGGCCCGGCGCCGCGAGCAGGCCTCGCGCCAGCGCGGCGCGCGCGAGGAAGCCGAGCACCTGCTCGACCAGATGGGCCTGGACCGCAAGCTCTGGCAGCGCCAGGCCATGCAGCTCTCGGTGGGCCAGCAGCAGCGCGTGGCCGCGGCGCGCGCGCTCATCGGCCAGCCCGAGGTGGTGATCGCCGACGAACCCACCTCCGCGCTCGACGAGGACCGGCGCGAGGCCTTCCTCGACGTGCTGCTCACCGCCTGCGCCGAGAACGACAGCGCGCTCGTGTTCGTGAGCCATGACCAGCGCATCGCGCAGCGCTTCGCGCGCCATGTGCTGC
Source organism: Variovorax sp. 20P10.2.4 (assembly GCF_058244205.1). Lineage (NCBI taxonomy): Bacteria > Pseudomonadati > Pseudomonadota > Betaproteobacteria > Burkholderiales > Comamonadaceae > Variovorax > Variovorax sp. 20P10.2.4. Next base: position 13,417 of record NZ_JBZAYE010000031.1, on the reverse strand, counting down.
TGCCCGAGATCAACCGCGCCTCGAGCGCGACGATGGCGACCGAAGAATGAAGGCCCTGTTCTCCATCGCCTGGCGCAGCGCCTGGAACCGCCGCTTCACGCTCGCGCTCACCGTGTTCTCGATCGCGCTGTCGACCTTCCTGCTGCTGGGCGTCGAGCGCATCCGCACCGAGCTGCGCGAGAACTTCGCCTCCTCGGTCTCGGGCACCGACCTGATCGTGGGCGCGCGCACCGGCTCCACCCAGCTGCTGCTGTACTCCGTGTTCCGCATCGGCGCGGCCACCAACAACATTGCGTGGAAGAGCGTGCAGGCCCTGCAGGCGCACCCCGGCGTCGACTGGGTGGTGCCGCTGTCGCTCGGCGATTCGCACCGCGGCTTCGCCGTGCTCGCGACCTCGCCCGAGTACTTCACGCGCTTTCGCTACGGCGACCGCCAGTCGCTCGCGCTGCGCGAGGGCAAGCCCTTCAGCGAGCTGTTCGACGCCGTGGTGGGCGCCGAGGTGGCCGACAAGCTCGGCTACCACGTGGGCCAGAAGATCACGCTGGCGCACGGCAGCGGCGAGCTCAACGTGGCCGAGCATGCCGACAAGCCCTTCACCGTGGTGGGCGTGCTCGCGCGCACCGGCACGCCGGTCGACCGCACCGTGCACATCGGCCTCGCGGCCATGGAGGCGATCCACCTCGAATGGGTGGGCGGCGCGCCCATGCCCGGCGTGAAGATTCCGGCCGACCAGGTGCGCAAGTTCGACCTCACGCCCAAGAACGTGACGGCCGCGCTCGTGGGCCTGAAGAACCGCGCCGCCGTGTTCTCGGTGCAGCGCTGGATCTCCACCTACACCGGCGAGCCGCTGATGGCGATCCTGCCCGGCGTGGCGCTCGACGAGCTCTGGAGCGTGATCGGCGTGGGCGAGAACGCGCTGCTGCTGATGTCGGGCCTGGTCGCGCTCGTGAGCCTCGCGGGCCTGGTGTCGGTGGTGATGGCCGGCCTCAACGAGAGGCGGCGCGAGCTCGCCGTGCTGCGTGCCGTGGGCGCGGGCCTGCGCCACGTGCTGGCGCTGCTCGCGCTCGAGGGCGCGCTGGTCACCGTGCTCGGCGTGGTCGTGGGCGTGCTGATGGCGGTGCTGGGCATCGCCGGCCTCGCGCCCTGGCTGCAGTCGCAGTTCGGGCTGACATTGCGGCTTTCCGAACCTACACTGAACGAATGGCTGCTGCTCGCAAGCCTGCTGGCCGCCGGCTGGCTGGCCAGCCTGCTGCCCGGCATTCGCGCCTACCGGCTCTCGCTCGCCGACGGGCTTTCACCGAGGATCTGATCCCATGCGCCACGCAAAGACTCCCCATTCCGCCGTCCAGGCCTCGAAGCGCTTCGCCCTGCTGATGGCCGGCGCCAGCCTCGCGGCCGCCGCCTGGGCCGCCGAGCCCGCGCCCAAGGACACCACCGCCACCAACCCGCTCGGCGGCAAGGCCGCGCCCGTGGCCACCGCCAAGGCCCCGGCCGGCCAGCCGCGCCAGATCACCTGGGAAGAACTCGTGCCCAAGGACTGGGACCCGTCGAAGGAGTTCAAGGGCATGGACCTCAGCGCCCTCGACGACGGCGACCCGCGCGCCAACGAGCTGCTGATGAAGATGCAGGAGGTGTCGAACAACGCGCCGACCAATCCCGCGATGAACGGCGTGGAGGTGAAGATCCCCGGCTTCATCGTGCCGCTCGAGGAAGCCAAGGGCGAGGTCACCGAGTTCCTGCTCGTGCCCTACTTCGGCGCCTGCATCCACACCCCGCCGCCGCCGGCCAACCAGATCCTGCACGTGGTGCCGCAGAAGGGCGCCAAGTTCCGCGCCATGGACACCGTGTGGGTCACGGGCAAGCTGCAGACCCTGCGCAACGACTCGATGATGGGCGTGAGCGGCTACCACGTGAGCGCCAGCAGCGTCACCAAGTACACCGGCGGCGCGAAGTAGCGGCGAGCCACGCGCCGCGGCTCTGACCGCGAGCTGACTTGGGAGAAGGGGCCGGCATTCACCGGCCCTTCACCTTTCTTGACAGGCCTGTTCCTACCCGGCCAGCGCCCGGCAGACGACACAGCCGGTTGCATCCTCGGGCCATCCTTCGTCATCGCTTGAGTCGCGGCACCCGTTCTGTACGGGCGGGCGCCGCCAAAGCGCTCCAGGAAGGCCAGCATGATCCCCTCCAATCACACCCCCCTCGCGCGTGCAATCACGCTGTCGCTGTGCACTGCAGCATTGGTGCTCGCGGGCTGCGACAAGTCCGAGACTCCCGTCGCGCAGAACGCCGCCGCACCCGCGCCCCAGGCCGCGGCCTCCGTGCCCGCCGCGGCGGCACCGGCACCAGCCCCTGCGGCCCCCATGCCCGTGGCCTACGTGCCACCCGCGGCCGAGGAGCTCTACCAGATGGTCGCCCCCATCGCGCTGTACCCCGACAAGCTCGTGGCGCAGGTGCTGGCCGGCGCCACCTATCCCGAGCAGATCACCTCCGCGCAGGAGTGGCTCAAGCAGAACCCCACGCTCAAGGCCGGCGCGCTGGCCGATGCCGTCAACCAGCAGCCCTGGGACCCGAGCGTCAAGTCGCTGACCGCCTTCCGCAACGTGATGGACCAGATGGCCGGCAACCTGCCCTGGACCGAGGCACTGGGCAAGGCCTACTACAACGACCCGGCCGATGTGATGAACGCCATCCAGGTCATGCGCCAGCGCGCCTCCAAGGCCGGCCGTCTCAAGAACAACGACAAGCTCAAGGTCGCCACCGCCGCAGCGCCGGCCAACTACACGCCCGCGCCCGATCCGCAGGGCGCCTATGCGGGCCCGCTCATCGTCGAGCCGCCGCAGCAGCTCATCACCATCCAGCAGGCGCAGCCCGACGTGGTCTACGTGCCCAGCTACAACCCGCAGCAGATCTACGGCGAGCCCGTGGCCGCCTATCCGGGCTATGCCTACACGCCCCCGCCGCAGCCCGTGTACGTCGACCGCGGCTACAGCGGCGCCCAGGTCGCCACGGCCGGCGTGCTGGCCTTCGGTGCCGGCGTGGTCGTGGCCTCGGCGCTCGAGCGCCATGGCTGGGGCTGGAACTCCTGGAACGTGAACTGGGGCCGTCCGCGCGACCGCGACTATCAGCGCGCCGCGCCGCCGCCGCCGGCCTATCGCCCGGCCGTGGTCTACAACAACAACACCTACGTCTCGCGCTCGACCACCGTCGTCAACAACGTCTACAACAACAACGGCGGTGGCCGCGACCGTGACCGCCCGCGCGGCGATGCGGGCGTGGCCGCCTGGCAGGCCGCGCATCCGGGGCAGTCGCCCAACTTCGCGATGCAACAGCAGCAGGCACAGCAACAGCAGGCCGCCGCGCTGCTCGCGCAGCAGCAACAGGCGCGCCAGCTGCAGATGCAGCAACAGCAGCAGCAACACGCGCAGCAGCTGCAGAGCCAGCAGCAGGCGCAGCAACAAGCCCAGCAGCAGGCCCTGGCGCGCCAACAGCAGATGCAGCAGCAGGCGCATCAGCAACAGGCGCAACAGCAAGCTCAGCAGGACCAGGCGCGGCGCCAGCAGCTGATGACGCAACAGCAGACGCGCGAGCAGCAAGCCCAGCAGGCCCAGGCCGCGCGCCAGCAGGCGCAACAGCAGCAAGCTCAGCAGGAGCAGGCACGCCGCCAGCAGCTGCTGGCCCAGAACCAGGCCGGCCAGCAGCAGGCGCAACAGGAACAGGCGCGCCGCCAACAACAGCAGCAGCAACAACAGGCGCAGGAACAGGCGCGACGCCAGCAGCAGCAGGCTCAGCAAGACCAGGGCCGCAGGCAGCAGCAACAACAGCAGGCCCAGCAGGAACAGGTCCGTCGCCAGCAGGAGCAGCAACAGCAAGCCCAGCAGAACCAGGCCCGCCAACAGCAGCAAGCGCAGCAGGAGCAGACGCGGCGCCAGCAGATGCAACAGCAGCAGGCCGCGCAGAACCAGGCACGGCAGCAGCAACAGCAACAAGCCGCCCAGCAGGCGCAGCAGGCCCAGCAGCAAGACCAGGCGCGGCGCCAGCAGATGCAGCAACAACAGCAGCAGCAACAACAGGCCGCGCAACGCCAGCAACAGCAGGCCCAGCAGCAACAGGAGCAGGTCCGTCGCCAGCAGCAGCAAGCGCAACAGGCCCAGCAACAAGCCCAGCAGCAGGCCATGCAGCGGCAACAGCAGCAGGCTCAACAGGCGCAGCAGCAAGCCATGCAACGCCAGCAGCAACAGGCCCAGCAAGCCCAGCAGCAGGCGATGCAGCGCCAACAGCAGCAGGCCCAACAGGCTCAGCAGCAGGCCGCGCAGCGCCAGCAGCAACAGGCCCAGCAGATGCAGCAACGGCAGGCACAGGCTCAAGCGCAGGCCCAGGCACAAGCCCAGGCCGCCGCGCACCGCAACCGCCCGCCCGGCGACCAGCGTCCACAGTGACAGCAGGCGCCCCGGTGCGCCGCCCGATCGAAGCCTTCAGCCCCCAGCAAAAAGGCGCATGCGAGTCCTTCGCATGCGCCTTTTTTATGTCGAGTGCGGCGTGCTTCAGCGGCCCTTGCCGATCTCCGTCAGCAGCCGCGTCACCAGGTACAGCCGCGGCACGATCGAGTCGACTTCGATGTACTCGTCGCGCGCGTGGTAGCCGAAGCCCGCGAGGCCGAAGCTCTCGACCACCGTCGCCTTGCCCGAGCGCCCCGCGTAGCCCGCGTCGGTGCCGCCGCCGGTCATCGGCGTGAGCGCGAGCTCGCGGTCGATTTCCTTGTAGATCGCCTGCGCCTTCTCGGCCAGCGCGCGGCCCTTCTCGCCCGCCACGAAGGCCGGGCGGCCCACCTCCACCTTCACCGTCGTCTCGGTGTCGGCAATCAGCTTGCCGCTCGCGATCTTCGCCTGCAGCGCCGCGTCGAGCTTCTTCTCCGCGCCGGGCTCGGTGATGCGCACGTCGCCGAGCGCCTGCGCCTTCTCGGTGATCTGGTTGATCGGGCCCACCGCGCGCGCCACCGTCCAGTTGAGCGTCACGCCCGGGATGTCCTTCGCGAGGTCCTTGGTCTGCAGCATCTGGTACGAGAGTTCGTACAGCGCATTGCGGCCCAGCTCGGGCGCCGCGCCCGCGTGCGAGGCGCGGCCCTTCACCTCGAGCGTGGCCTGCGCGATGCCGGCCGCGCCGAGCAGCAGCGATTCGCCCTTCACCACCGACTTCGCCGCCGTCGGCTCGAACGACAGCACCGTGTCGTGCAGGTCGGCCGTGGTCGCGATCAGCTCGCCCGAACCGACCGAGCCCACTTCCTCGTCGGGATTCATCAGCACCGTGAGCGTGTCGTAGTCGCGCCAGCCCGCGTCTGCCAGGATCTTGAGCGAGGCCATCATCACCGCGAGCCCGCCCTTGTCGTCGGCGATGCCGGGCCCGTAGATGCGGTTGCCGTCGACCTTGTAGGGCTGCGAGTTCAGGATGCCGGGCTGATAGACCGTGTCCATGTGGCCCTGCAGCATGATCTTGCGCTTGCCGTTGCCCTTCATCGTGCCGATCACGATGTCGGCCCCCGCCCCGGCCGTCGCCTTGCGCCGCTCGACCTTGAAGCCGGCCGCCTTGAGCCGGCCTTCCACCACGTCGGCCATCTTCATCAGCCCGTCGACATTGAGGCTGCCCGACTCGATCAGCACCATCTCCTTGAGGTTCTCGATCACCGCCGGCTGCGCCTTCTCGGCCGCGGCGAGCAGCTTGGCGTCGGGCGCGGCATGGGCGGCGGTCGCGGCGCCGAGGGCGAAAGCGCAGGCCAGCGCGATGGAGCGCAGCGAGAAGATGGGTGAGGAAGGTTGAGTCATGAGGGTCCCCTTTTCTTGAAGTGAATGGCGAGCGGAAGGATAGCGAGGCGGGGTGGGATGGGGAGCAAATTGGTGACAGGGCAAGACGCCGAGCAAAAGCGAAACGACCTCTCTTCGAAGGGTTTGAAACTTGACGGCGTTCGCTGTGAACGCGTACATTGACCGCGCCTCGTGATGAGCGAGGTCGGGTTTAGCAGCTCGAAGACATCCTGCGACGAAAGCCGCAGTCACCGCACTTGGTCTGCGGCTTTTTCGTTCGCGCCTCCTTTTTAGGCGGCTCGGATGGGAGGGCTCGCGCCCTGCCGGCGTTCGCAAGGATGTCCCGGTCTGCTAACCCGTTCGAGCCGCCGCCCTCGTTTAGCAGCGGGTGCGTCGGTTGTAGCAAATCGACATCCTTGGAGGCCCATGGCCAACGACTCCAACGCGACCGGCGATGCCCGCGCACCCTCTCGCCCTCTTTCCCAGTTCAGAGCCTTCGAATGGATTCCATGCGAAGGACTCAACCCAGGCAGGCACCACCGCGCTTCGTTTCTGAACGATGCGCGCGACGTGGTGCAAGGTGCGCAATTGCTGGTCCAACTGCTGCAGTGGGATGAAGAACGGCACGACGCCGCGTCATCCGATACCGACCCCGCCCCTGTGCTCGACGCGTGCCAGCGCGGTTCGCTGCAGCGGTTCGTTGCGGTATCGCTGGGTTTGCTTCATGCGCGGATCGAAGAGCAGTGCGAGACGATGAGGCAATAGCGCAGCGTCCACCAGTCGACGCTGGCTCAACACGGCTCCAGGGCAAATTGGGTCAGCGGACGCGCCCACGATCAAGCTCGTAAATCGAGGGGGGGGGTCGAGTGATTGCTCCAGACTGCAAAAGGTAGGTGGAGACCCAGCCATCCGAAGACTGCTTGCAGAGGAACCGTTCATTCAGCTTGCGCGTCAAGGACTTGCCAGCGGCGCGCACCTCAATTCCTTAGCCACGCTTCCAATCCCTACAGACGCAGCGGTTCGCGCGCAGAAAATGTCGGGAACAGGCCCCTACCTACTGTTCTACAAGGACGGCTCAGCACTCAAAGCCGCTCCTCGCCGTTTGAATCACATATAGAAGCTATATTTTGGCTGAACAACTCCGTCGACCGCGACGTATTTAAGAACCTTCCCGACTTGGCGAGCAACTCGCATAGTGATCGGCTCTCCCCCATCGAACTGTGTGTTGTTCCAGTTAAGCTTAGTTAACGCCAAAATCTCTTCGGCAAGTTTGCGAGGGCTTTCGTCGCCTTGAGCAATCTTGAATCGAAGGGTGCGTGGAACATACATGCCCGGAAACGTGGAGTAGTACGGCACGCTTCCTTTTGTGTACAGGACATGATTGCGATTATCGAGACTCAGCAGCGTCCCTCGCAACGGCGGATAGCTGCCCTCCCGAAACAATCGCGTGAAACTCTTCTCCACTACCAGAAAGTCAGCAGTATCGAGGCGCTGATCCTCGACTGCTCGATTGAAGCCCGACAACTCTTCCGCGCTAAAGTTCGAGCTCTTGTGCAGCACTAGACGGGCAGGTGAGTGCTTGTGCTCCCGCCGATACTCGGTGAGGGCATGGACGATCAGCGTAAAAGCATCTTCGCTGGAAAGGTGCGGAATCGGATCGTCCTTTTTCAAGGCTACCGGCTTTCCACGCACGATCACGCCTTCGCCTCGTTCGTCGTAGACCTGCGCCATGCTGGTCATGAGGTTGACCTTGTCCAGGGAGCGATAAAAGTTAATGCCGACGAAGCAAGTCTTCAGATCGTTCGGGTTGCGCACCATCCGCCAAGGCCGATAGTTGGCCTTGTAATACAGGGCGATATGCAGATTCCATGCGCGGGTGGCTTCATCTTGAAGCTTTCGCTTTCCGTCCAGCTTGTCTACCTTCGCCTTCGCGGTGGAGTCGTACGTGGTCGGCAAAACGATCTGGATTGGCTGGCCGAACTTCATCGCTTCAGCCTTCAACATGTGATGAAGATCCAAGTCGGTTCCGTAGGCCAACTCCTCCTTCTCACCCTGAGGTGCATCCTTGGTCTTCGCCTCCTCGCGATCGTCTTCGTCGTCATCCAGTCCCACGAGTTCGGGGGGCAGCGCTACCAGCACGACAGCAGGCCTGATCTCTTCGGACAAGGCTTTTATTTCATTGGCTAATAGCTCCACGCCACGAATCAGCGCGCCGTAGTGGGCGTGGTCCGACAGGGCCCGGAGATCTCGCGGCGGAATGATTCGGCACGATGCATCGTCAATCTCAAAGGACGCTCGAAACGGCGAACTATCTCCAAAACCAGGGAAGTCTGGAAAAAGGTTTGGCTGGCGACTTTTCTTGGCCTCAACTCCAGTTGCACATCGCCCTAACCAGCGACGCAGCCCGTCGATAGTCTGCTGAGTACCGACAATTCCGATTCGTATGCGCCTCACGTCGTCATCTACGGTATCGAGAGGGCCATACAACTTTAGGCCTTGCCTGATGTCCACATGGCGGCCGTGCCGACCGAACTCGAGCTCTGGCTCTTCAAGGAAATCTAGCTTCATATCTCTAGAAGAGGCCGAGGGGGAGTTCATTGCCGGCAAGTGGAGCTTCTTCGTCCCCTGCAGTCCAAGCGGCGTCGTCTAGGCCGCGCTCCGACTGGAACGTCAGCAGTTCCCCAAAACTGAGGTGAGGATACGGTTCGGCAAAAAGGTCCGTTGGTGGATTCAGGAACTCGGCCCACATTCCCAACTGGCCAAGTACCGCGTTGTTACGTTCGAGGCGCTTTATGCCTGTGGTCCATTCGGCCGCGTACTTACTTGGCTTCATGGCGTCAGGCCCTGTGAAGTAATAGGTGGGACTGACCTCCAGATACCAGGAATCGCCATACCTGACGAATTGGGCATTCATGGCCGAGTGCCTGTGGCCCATGACGTGCCCTTTCTTTTTGTTCACCAATACCTTCACGACCTCTCGTGACGTGAGCTTCTTCTGCGCTTGATAGCTGAGCACTGTTGGGGTGCCAGCCTCCTTCGCAGGGAAGAAATAGAGGCTAGAGTTCTTGTCGAACAAAACCCTTCCAGGCGAGGATCGAAGGAACTGGCGCAGGCAGCTATTCAGCAGCCACACAAATTCGCGCTGAACTACTGGATCATCCGATGCAGACCACTGATCGACAGGGAAGTCCTCAACTGTTCCTCGGTCACACAGGAATGAGTATTGAGGGTCGGTCAGGTCGCGCACCGTCAAGACCTGCTTGCTGCGGACCACGTTCTCAAATGTCAGCTCTCGGCCCTTCAGGGCCTGCCCCATCGCTTTGGGTTGATGGTGCGGCGTCTCAGCCAGGAACAGACGGGCCGGCAGAGATCTGACCGCAATCAAGTTGCTGATGAGACGCTCTGGGCGTCGCAGCGCAATCCCTCGGGTGCCTTGAGCCTGCGTCCTGACAAGCTCCGCAAGCCCCACGGCCGCGCTGGCGTCGAGCCGGTTCTGGCTCTTGACGAAGTGGAATTTTCGCTCTCGGACTCGTCCAGAGGGATCGCGAACAGGGAGCCAGAAAACCTCGTCGGTGCGAGGCCTCGACACGACAAGGATCACGGGGACGTTGTGCTGCAGCCAGTAGTCCACGTCTCGCTGCTGCGCCAAGTATTCAAAGCCCTCATCGGTCTCGCCTTCGAAGTTCGAGACAGCCTTACTCTGAACTTTGACCGACAAACCCGAAACCACGCCTGATGCTGCGTCTCGGATCTCAATCTCACCGTCAATGCCCGTGTCGTGCTGAGATGTCGGCCTCCAGACATATCCCATCCTAGAAACAGCGAGGCTGATGAGGGAAACTCCTTGTTCACCGAGCAGTTGTTGGTCCGTCAGCTTCTTGTCCGACATCCTCTTCCGTCCCCCTAGCTGGTTGCCGGTAGGCAGCTGTTCCCAAGTGGTTAGCGAGGCCAACGCATTCGAGAAGCAGCTATAGGATCAATCCAAAGCATAGGCAAGCAGTAGCACCTATGCCGTATTTCCTCAAATTATGCACTGCCATGCACCAACAGTAAGTCCAATAAACCGCTTACCGTTGGCTAGCGACAAGTGACAGTGGTTGGCATCGAGGCGTTCCCCTGAGCAATTGCTTTCTCCGCTTTGCCTCTACCAGCGCCGCACCGCTGAAAACCAGTGCCCGCGGTGCGAGTGAAGCAAGAGGTAGGTCTCTGCAAGAGCTCAATGAAACGATACCTGTCGTCTTGCGGCTTTCCCCCGTCGATTGATTGGCTTTTCCGGCATCGACCCATTTTTCCAGGTGGCCGAGCAAGAACTGAAGGAGGCCCCAACGGGCGGAAAAACAGCCTTGCCTGCATTGCGCCGCCGCAGCGAATGACTGGTTGTTGGCCGATAGTACCCATTCGCGCGAGGCCGAGGGATGTCAGCAATCGCCGCGCAGCAACCCTCTGCTGACGATGCACAGCAAACAGATGGAGATGCGCCTTTTCAAAGAAACTTCAGGCTAAAGATCGTTTGCGCACACTGGCCCGAGCAGCGATCTATTTAGGCAAAGCCTCACAAGCGTGGCGCCCGCCGCCAACTTCCACAACCTCAGCTCTGGTTGTATTCCCTAAGCCTCCGCCCCGCAGCCAACGGCAACCCCCGCAACCTCCGCCCCGTAGCATCCGCAATCGCATTCCCCAACGCCGCAGGCGCCGGCCCCTGCGATGCTTCGCCGGTCCCCAGAAAGGGCGCCCCGGGCCGATCGATGATGTGCACCTCCACCTTCCGCGGCACGTCCGAGAACCGCATGATCGGATAACGGCTCCAGTCGTAGCTGCGAATGCGCTGGGCGTCGTACTGCACCTGCTCGTACAGGGTCCAACTGGCCGACTGCAGGATGCCGCCCTCCACCTGGTTGCGCACGCCGTCGGGGTTGACGACCTGGCCGCAGTCGATGGCCGCGATGGCGCGCTCGATGCGGATCTCGCCGGTCTCCGGCACGATCGACACCTCGACCGCCAACGCGAGGTAGCTCATCAGGTTCTTGTACTGGGCGAAGGAGAAGCCCACGCCGCGGTTCGGCACGCGCTTGCGCTTGGGGTCCCAGCCGAACTTCTTCGCCGCGAGCTGCACAACGTCGCGCCCGCGCGGGTCGTCGAGGTGGCGCAGCCGGAACTCGACCGGATCGGCGCCCGCGGCGGCGGCCAGCTCGTCCATGAAGCTCTCGATGGTGAAGACGTTCATGTACGCGCCGAGCCCGCGCATGGCGGATACGCGCACGGGCATGTCGGGCAGGAAGTGGTGCTCGACGTTGTAGTTGGCGAAGTTGTACAGCGGCAGGCTGTTGCGGTCGCCGCCGCCCTCGGGCATGGGAATGGGCTTGGGCGGCGCCGGCGTGAAGGGCTTCGCGAGGTACTGCGCGGAGATGAAGCGCCCGGCGTTGTCCAGGCGCTGGTTGTGCGAGTTGCTCCAGATCTCGTACTGCCAGTCGACCACGCGGCCGCTGGCGTCGAGCGAGGCCTTCACGTCCGTGACCATCGCGGGGCCGAAGGGCTCCCAGGTGAACTCGTGCTCGCGCATCCATTGCAGCCGCACCGGCCGACCCGGCACGGCGCGCGCGATGAGCGCGGCCTCGGCGCCTGCATCGTCGGCGGCGTTGTGGCCGTAGCAGCCCGAGCCTTCGACGTGCACGCAGCGGATGTCCTCGGGCTTCATCGAGAGCAGTTCCGACAGCGCGCCGCGCATCGGGAACACGCCCTGCGAATGGGTCCACACGGTGAGCTTGCCCTGCGCGTCGAACTGCGCGACGGCGCACGAGGGGCCGATCGACGCATGCGCGAGGTAGGGCTTGGTGAAGCGCGCATGCAGGGTCTTGGCCGCGGGCACGGTCTCGCCATGGCGGTCGCCGACGTGGATCTCCTGCCGGGGCAGCTTCATCAGCGTGTCGTGGATGGTGGCCGGCGTGGGCAGCGAGGCGCTCTCCTGCCAGCGCGCGGCCTCGGTGAGCGCGCGCATGGCCTGGATGGCCTGCCACTCGTCCTGCGCCACCACCGCCAGGAAGCTGCCGTCGCGCACCACCTTGACGACGCCCGGCATCTTCTCGACGGCCGCGCTGTCGACGCCGGTCAGCACGGCGCCGTACGACGGCGGCCGCACCATGCGCGCATGCACCATGCCCGGCAGGCGCATGTCCTGCACGTAGCTCGCGCCGCCGGTGACCTTGCCCGGGATGTCGAGCCGCCGGCGCGACTGGCCGATGACGCGGTGCTGCTTCGGATCGACCAGCTCGGAGCGCGGCTCGGCGCGCCGGTGCAGGTCGAGCCCGCTCACGGCCTGGCCATAGCTCAGGGTGCGGCCGTCGGGGGCGGAGATGACGCCGTCGCGCAGCTTGAGGGTGTCGGCCGCCACGCCGAGCTTGCCGGCGGCCGAGCCGACCAGCAGCACGCGCACCTGCGCCGCCGCGTTGAGGATGGCGGTGCCGCTGTCGGCGGTGGAATGGCTGCCGGCCGTGTAGCCCTCGTTGGGCGTGACGGCGGTGTCGGCCGTCACCAGGTGCACCGCCTCGAAGGGCACGCTCAGCTCTTCTGCGGCGATCTGCGTGAAGGCGGTGCGGATGCCGGTGCCGAGTTCGGCCTTGCCGGTCCACACGGTGATGCGGCCCTGCTCGTCGATGCGGATCCAGGCGTCGAGCATGGGCGTGCCGGTGAGGTCGCCCGGCAGCTTGGTGGCGCCGGCATCGAGCGCGCTGGGCGCGCCCGCCTCGGTGGCCTGCTTGCCCTGCTGGGCCAGCGCGGCGGCGCCGGGCCAGAGCGAGAAGCTCACGGTGAGCGAACCCGCGGCCAGGAAGTGGCGCCGGCTCGGGTTGCGCAGCGCGGCATCGTGCCGCCGTGCGGGGCGGCTCATCGCGATGCTCCTTGCCGCGCGGTGCCGGCCAGCGTCTTCGACGCATCGACGATCGCGGCCACGATGCGCATGTGGGTGCCGCAGCGGCAGAGGTTGGGCTGCATGTGCTGGCGGATCTCTTCCTCGTCGGCGCCCGGGCGCTCGTCGAGCAGCGCCTGCGCGCGCATCACCATGCCGGCGATGCAGTAGCCGCACTGGGCTGACTGCTGCTCGATGAAGGCCTGCTGGATCGGCGCCGGCTTGTCGGCGCTGCCCAGGCCCTCGATGGTGCGCACCGCGCGCCTGCCCACCGCCGACACCGGCATCAGGCACGAGAACACGGGGCGCTTGTCGACGATCACGGTGCAGGCGCCGCACTGGCCGAGGCCGCAGCCGTACTTGGCGCCGTTGAGCTTCAGGTGATTGCGCAGCGCATAAAGCAGCGGCATGGAGGGATCGATGTCGAGCGCGTGGTCGACGCCGTTGACGGTGAGCGTGATCATTTCGGCAGTGCCTCCTTCTCCTTGCGGACCTTCGCAACCTCGTTCTGCAAATCGGGCCAGGCCGGGCGCTGCGTGGCGCTGGCGCGCACGTAGCGCAGCACCTCGGCGATCTGCTCGTCGCTCAGCACATCGGCGAACGGCGGCATGTAGTGCGCCGATGCCGAACCGCCCCACGGGTTGCCGCCCAGCACCAGATTGATGGCGTTGCGTGCGCTGTCGGCATTGACCGCCGTGCTCAGGCCGAGCGCGGGCCGGTC
>NZ_JBZAYE010000309.1:0-8445 GCF_058244205.1 Variovorax sp. 20P10.2.4 | reverse complement strand
CGATGCCGCAGGCGCGCGCGAGCGCTTCCAGCGACCCGGCCTCGATCGGCGGCTGGTCGGTGCGGATGCCCTTCTTCCAGTTCGGTACCTCGTGGATGCGCTGGTCGTAGACCATGAAGGCGATGCCGTCGGGCTGGTCCTTGATGGCGCGCGCGATCGGGTCGTAGTGCACGTCGACCGGCCCCGGCGCCTCATCGACGAAGCGCCGGCCCTCCTTGTTGACCAGCAGGCCGTACGAGAAGCTCATCACCAGCGGCTCGACCTGGGCCGAGCGCGGGTCCATGGGCTCGGCATGGTAGGAGCCGAAGTCGCCGGCCGGTGCGCCGCCGGCATCGAGCGCCATGCGGATGCCCTCGCCGCGGTTGTAGTAGCCGCCACGCGCCACCGGCCGCAGGTAGCGCGCCTGCGGGCCGATGTAGCGCGTGAGCATCTCGGGGTTGCCCTCGAAGCCGCCCGTGCCCAGCACCACGCCGCGCGCCACGATGCGCCGCACGCTGCCGTCGGGCCCGACGGTGTCGACCGCCAGCTCGCCGCGCGCATCGGCGCGCCGCAGTTGCTGCGCGGTGCTGCGGTAGCGGATCGACACGCCCAGGCGCAGCGCTTCGTCGCGCAGCGCCTCGATCAGCGCGAGGCCGCCGCCCACCGGCATCAGCCGCGGCGCGGCCGCGGTCACGAAATAGGTCGGCAGCGCCGCGAAGCGCACGCCGAAGCCCTGGAGCCACCGCACCGTGGCGCCGGCCTCGCCGGCCAGCGTGGCGACCAGCTCGGGGTCGGGCATGCCGTGCGCCTTGACGTGCGGCGGCCAGTCCTCGTAGGGCGCGGCCGCGTGCTGCACGATCTCGGGGTCGATGTGGTGGCCGGCGTTGGCCACCAGCAGTTCCTCGAAATCGTCGCTGACCTCGGTCTCGCTCTTCATGCGGAAGTAGGACTCGGTCCAGCGCGTGTTGCCGCCGAACTCCTCGGGCGTGGCGCGTTCCAGCACCGTCACGGTCGCGCCCGCGGCGGCCGCGGCCACCGCAGCGCTCAGGCCCGAGATGCCGCAGCCGACGACGAGCACGTCGCAGCGGTCGATGGGCAGGGATGCTTCGTTCATGTCTCTACTTTCTTTCTTCTGGCGCCGGCATGCCTGGAGCGAACCCGCTCAGTACTTGCGGATGAACGGGTCCGGCATGTCGAGCTCGGTCGAGATCCACACGCTCTTGGTCTCGAGGAATTCCTTCACCGCCTCCACGCCGCCCTCGCGGCCCTGGCCGCTGTCCTTGAAGCCGCCGAAGGGCGTGGTGAAGCTGGTCGAGCGGTAGTTGTTGATCCACACCGTGCCGGCCTTGAGCCGCTCCGACATGTGCATCGCGCGGTGCAGGCTGCGCGTCCACACGCCGGCCGCGAGGCCGAAGCGGATGTCGTTGCCGATGCGCACCGCGTCGGCCTCGTCCTTGAACTTGAGCACCGACAGCACCGGCCCGAACACTTCTTCTTGCGCGATGCGCATGCCGTTGTCTACGCCCGTGAAGATGGTCGGCTCGACGAACTGGCCCGCGCCATAGCCCGGGCCGCTGCGCACCTTGCCGCCGAAGGCGCAATGCGCGCCCTCGGCCTTGGCGATGTCGATGTAGCTCACCACCTTGTCGAACTGCGGCCGCGTGGCCACCGGGCCCACCTGCACGTCGGGCAGCGAAGGGTCGCCGAGCTTGGCCTTGGAGGCGATCGCGACCAGCCGCTCGACGAACTCGTCGTGGATGCTCTCCTGCAGCAGCAGCCGCGAGCCCGCCATGCAGGTCTGGCCGCCGGCCGAGAAGATGCCGGTGATCACGCCGTTGGCGGCGCGCGCGAGGTCGGCGTCGTCGAACACGATGTTGGGCGACTTGCCGCCGAGCTCGAGCGTCACGCGCTTGAAGTGCTTCGCTGCCGCCACGCTCACGCGGCGCCCGCCCTCGTCGCCGCCGGTGAAGGCGATGCAGGCCACGCCCGGATGCTCGACCAGCGGCTCGCCCACTTCCTTGCCGAAGCCCGTGACCACGTTGAACACGCCGGGCGGAAAGCCCGCCTCGGCGAACAGCCGCGCCAGCTCGAGCAGCGACACCGAGGTGTGCTCCGAGGGCTTGGCGACGATGGCGTTGCCGGCCGCCAGCGCCGGCGCCACCTTCCAGGCCGTCAACAGCAGCGAGGAGTTCCACGGCGTGATGGTGCCGACCACGCCGATCGGCTCGAGCCGCGTGTAGTTGAAGACCTTGGGCTTGTCGATCGGGATCACCGCGCCCTGGATCTTGTCGGCCAGGCCGCCGTAGTAATAGAAGTACTTCGCCATGTACGAGACCTGGCCGCGCACCTCGCTGCGCAGCTTGCCGTTGTCGCGCGCCTCGGCCTCGGTGAGGGTGTCGAGGTTGGCCTCGATCAGCGCGCCCAGGCGATGCAGCAGCATGCCGCGCTGCGTGGCCGACATCTGGCCCCACGGGCCCTGCATCGCGGCCTCGGCCGCCTTCACCGCGCGGTCGACGTCCTCGGCATTGCCCTGCGGAATGCGGGCCCAGGGCTCGCCCGAGAACGGGTCGAGCGAATCGAACCACTGCGCCGATGCGCTCGCCTGCCATTCGTTGCCGATGAAGAGTCTGTACTGCTGCATTGCTTGCGTGCTCCGTGGGTGGGCCGGGTGAACTGGATGAATGGCGTTCAGTTTCCGGCGCGGCACGCGGTGGCACAAGCGATGAGTCCTGGGCCTCTCGTGAGCTTTCGTCATCGATGGCCGCGGCTGCGTTCAGCGCAGCACGCGCGACTTGTCGTAGGCCTCCTCGAAGATCTGGTGGATCAGCTCGCGGAACCAGCGGTGGCCCGCGTCGTGCTCGTTGCGCGGATGCCAGACCGCGTCGATCGACAGGCCCAGCTCGGGCAGCGGCATCGGCATCGCCACGCAGTCCGAGCCCGAGAGCACGCTGTCCATCCAGTGCGCGGGCATGGCCGCGATCAGGTCGGTCGATTCGATCACGGGCACCATGCCGAGCCAGGTCGGCACCTGGATCATCACGCGGCGCGCGAGCCCACGCTCGGCCAGGATCTCGTCGAGGATGCTGCTGCCCACACCCGAGACCTTGAGATGGCCCAGCGACAGGTACCTGTCGAGCGTCATCGGCTCCGAGGCCGCGGGATGGCCCTTGCGCATCAGCACCATCCACTGGTCGTCGAGGATGCGCCGCGAGGCCGACAGCACCGAGCGGCCGCGCGACACCGAGAGCCGGATCTCCACGCCCTCGTACTCCACGCGGTCCGAGGGCTGGTACATGTCGAAGGACTGCACCGACAGGCTGACACCGGGTGCCACCGAGCTCAGGTGGATGCACAGCCGCGGCAGCAGCAGCACGCCGACGTAGTCCGACAGCCGCAGGTGGAAGGTGCGGCGCGCGGTCGCGGGATCGAAGCCGCCGCGCACCTCGATCGCGCTTTCGATCTCGCTGAAGGCCTTGCGAAAACTCGTGGCCAGGCGCACGGCCTCGGGCGTGGGCGCCATGCCCTGCGGCGTGCGCGTCAGCAGCGGGTCCTTGAACTGCGTGCGCAGGCGGCGCAGCGCATGGCTCACGGCCGAGGCGGTCAGGCCCAGCCGGGTGGCGGCCTTGACCACGCTGCGCTCCTCGAACAGGGCTTCGAAGATGACCAGCAGGTTGAGGTCGATGCTGCGCAGGTTCAGGGGCGGGCCGCCGGCGGCGTTCATGGGATGAATCCGGTTCACGATGAAGATGACAAAGATGATCTTGCCTCACGCGGGGGCCTCTCAGAACAATAGCCCGCATCCCAGCCTCCTCTCCATGGCATCGATCTTCTTCTCCATGGCATCTCTTTCCATGCACGACCGGCTTCCCCCGACCTCCGCCATTCCCGACAGCGCCCGGATATTCCCCGAAGGTTCCTGCGACACCCACTTCCACGTCTTCGGCGATGCGCGTGAATTCCCGCTGATCGACGAGCGCTCGTACACGCCGGCCCCGGCTTCGATGGCCGACTACTGGGCCGCCTTCGGACCCGTTGGCGTCGAGCGCTGCGTGCTGGTGCAGCCCAGCGTCTACGGCCGCGACCATTCGCTGCTCAAGCGCATGCTGCGCGAGGCGGCGCCCGGCAGCATGCGCGGGGTGGCCGTGATCTTCGAGGACACGAGCGAGCGCGAGATCGAGGAACTGCATGCGCTGGGCGTGCGCGGCGCGCGCTGCAACGCGCTGTTCTCGGGCGGCGTGTCGGCCGCCAGCCTGCGCGCCATCGCCGACCGCATCGCGGCCTTCGGCTGGCACCTGCAGCTGCTGGTCGACGTCGAGCACGATCCCGACCTGGTGCCGCGCGTGGCCGCCACCGGGTTGCAGGTGGTGGTCGACCACTTCGGCCATCCGGCGCCCGGCGCGACACCGCAGGGCCCCGGGCTCGCGAACCTGCGCGCGCTGCTCGCGGAAGGGCGCGCCTGGGTCAAGTTCTCGGGCGCCTACCGGCTCAGCGCATCGGCCTGCGCCACCGACCCCGCCGTGATCCCGCTGGCCCATGCGCTGGCACGCGCCAACCCCGAACGCATCCTCTGGGGATCGGACTGGCCGCACCCCGGCATCGACGCGCGCGCTACCGCCGGCAGCGAACTGGCCGGAGCGCTGCGCGCCTGGTTGCCCGACGGCGACCTTCGACAGGTGCTGGTACGCAACCCCACGCAGCTTTACTGGAACCATTGATTCATCACAGGGAGACGTTCGAATGACCGACAACAACTTCAACCGCAGGGCCTTCATCCAGGGCGGCGTCGCGCTCGCCGCATCCGCGGCGGCATGGCCCGGCAGGGCGCAGGGCCGCGCCTTTCCGACCAAGCCCCTCACGCTGATCGTGCCCTTCGCACCGGGCGGCAACGTGGACATCACGGCCCGCACCCTGGGCGTGCCGCTGACGCGCCATGCGGGGCAGTCGGTGATCGTCGACAACCGCGCCGGCGGCGGCGGTGCCGTGGGCACGGGCTGGGCCTCGCGCGCCGAGAACGACGGCCATTCGCTGCTGGTGGCCACGCCGGGCCAGCTCGGCACCCTGCCCGAGATGATCAAGGTGCCCTACCGCGCCGAAAACTTCGTGCCCGTGGCGGTGCTGAGCCGCACGCCCGTGGTGGTGGTGGTGCGCGCCAACGATGCGCGCTTCAAGACCGCCGGCGACTTCCTGCAGGCGATCCAGGCCAAGAGCGAGAACGTGACCATCGGCCATGCGGGCCCGGGCTCGCCGAACCACCTGGCGCTGCTGCAGCTCGAGGACGCCGCGAAGGCACGCGTCAATGCCGTGCCCTACAAGGGTTCGGGTCCGGCCGTGGTCGACCTGCTCGGCGGCCAGATCGACGCCGTGATCGACCAGGTCACGAGCTCGGCGCCGCACCTCAAGAGCGGCGGCCTGCGCGCGCTGCTGGTGCTCGGCCCGCAGGTCGGCGGCATGCTGGCCGGCGTGCCGAACCTCGCGCAGCAGGGCATTCCGAGTTTCGACGCCACCACCTTCGTCGGCGTGTTCGCGCCCAAGGGCATCGCGCCGCAGACCGTCGCGAGCCTGCAGGGCTGGATCTCGAAGTCGGTGGTCGAGCCCGAGTTCTCGAAGCCGATCCGCGAACTGGGCAGCGAGCCCCTCGCCGAGAGCGCGGCCTACCTGCAGCGGCTGGTGCAGGAAGACGCGGTGCTGGCGACGCGGCTGGTCAAGCAAGGCCGCCTCAAGGCGGACTGAGCGGCGCTGCACGGCCGGCCATGATCGCCCACGTTCCACCCCCGGTCACGCTGGCGCAGCACTACCGGCAGTTTCTCGCGGCGCTGGCCGCCGCAGGCTTCGAGGGCGAGATCAGCCAGCGCCACGCCGACCGCACGGTGCTCGCGACCGACAACTCGATCTACCAACGGCTGCCGCAGGCCGTGGTGTTTCCGAAGCATGCCGACGACGTGGTGCGGCTCGCGAGGCTGATGGACCGCGACGAGCACCGGCGCGTGGTGCTCGCGCCGCGCGGCGGCGGCACCGGCACCAACGGGCAGTCGCTGACCGACGGCATCGCGGTCGACCTGTCGCGGCACCTCGACGGCATCGTCTGGATCGATCCGGTGCGGCGCGTGGCGCGCGTGCAGGCCGGCGTGGTGAAGGACCAGCTCAACGCGGCGCTCGCGCCGCACGGCCTGTTCTTCGCGCCCGAGCTGTCGACCTCGAACCGCGCCACCATCGGCGGCATGGTCAGCACCGACGCGAGCGGCCAGGGCAGCTGCAGCTACGGCAAGACGCGCGACCACGTGCTCGCGCTCGAGGTCGTGCTGCCGGG
The DNA here is from genome assembly GCF_058244205.1 of Variovorax sp. 20P10.2.4. Taxonomy (NCBI): domain Bacteria; kingdom Pseudomonadati; phylum Pseudomonadota; class Betaproteobacteria; order Burkholderiales; family Comamonadaceae; genus Variovorax; species Variovorax sp. 20P10.2.4. The sequence goes on along the minus strand of NZ_JBZAYE010000309.1, from coordinate 2,159 downwards.
CGGCGAACGCTTCGAAAGCCGCCCCGCCGGGCCCGACGAACTCCAGGCCCAGCTGGCGCGCCCCGGCCGCGTGGGCGATGCCTGGCGCTGCGCGCACCGGATCGCCGAGCGCGATGCCGCGCTGATCGAAGAACGCTTTCCCAAGCTCAACCGCTGCCTCACCGGCTACGACCTCGCGCACCTGCGCGAGCGCGACGGGCGCTTCAACCTCAACAGCGTGCTCTGCGGCGCCGAAGGCTCGCTGGGCTTCATCGTCGGGGCCGAGCTCAAGCTGCTGCCGATTCCGCGCCACACGGTGCTGGTCAACGTGCGCTATGCGAGCTTCATGGATGCGCTGCGCGATGCCCAGGCGCTGATGGCGCATGCGCCGCTGTCGATCGAGACCGTGGACTCGCGCGTGCTGATGCTCGCGATGGAGGACATCGTGTGGCAGGGCGTGGCCGAATACTTCCCATCGAGCGAAGACAGCGCGCCCACGCGCGGCATCAACATGGTCGAGTTCAGCGGCGATTCGCTGGAGCTGCTCGAGACCCGCGTCGCGGCCTTCGTCGCGCACCTCGCGCGCGATGCCGGCGCGGCGCGCCTGGGCCACACCATCGCGGCCGGCCATGCCGCCGTGACCCGGGTCTATGCGATGCGCAAGCGCGCGGTGGGCCTGCTGGGCAATGTGCAGGGCGAGGCGCGGCCGCAGCCCTTCGTGGAAGACACCGCCGTGCCGCCCGAGCGGCTCGCCGACTACATCGCCGAGTTCCGCGCGCTGCTCGACGGCCATGGCCTCTCGTACGGCATGTTCGGCCACGTGGATGCCGGCGTGCTGCACGTGCGGCCCGCGCTGGACCTCAAGGACCCGGCCCAGGCCGCGCTGATCCGCCCGCTCTCCGACGCGGTGGCGCGGCTCACCCAGAAGTACGGCGGCCTGCTCTGGGGCGAGCATGGCAAGGGCGTGCGTTCCGAATACGCACCGGCCTTCTTCGGCCCGCTCTATGCGTCGCTGCAGGAACTCAAGGCCGCCTTCGATCCGCACAACCAGCTCAACCCCGGCAAGATCGCGACGCCCGCGGGCGTCGATGCGGCGCTGCTGCGCATCGACGAGGTGCCGATGCGCGCCGACGCCGACCGCCGCATCGACGAGCGCGTGTGGCAAAGCTACGCCAGCGGCCTGCATTGCAACGGCAACGGCGCCTGCTACGACTTCGACCCCGACGACGCCATGTGCCCCTCGTGGAAGGCCACGCGCGAGCGCCGCCATTCGCCCAAGGGGCGCGCCTCGCTGCTGCGCGAATGGCTGCGGCTGCAGGGCGAAGCCGGCGTCGACGTGCTGCAGGCCGCGGCGCGGCAGCCCTCGTTCCTGGCCGGGCTGCCCGCGCGCTGGCGCAACGGCCGGCGGCGTTCGAACGGCGACGATTTCTCGCACGAGGTCTACGAGGCGATGGCCGGCTGCCTGGCCTGCAAGTCCTGCGCGGGGCAATGCCCGGTGAAGGTCAACGTGCCGGAGTTCCGCGCGCGCTTTCTCGAGCTCTACCACGCGCGCTACCTGCGCCCGCTCAAGGACTACTTCATCGGCTCGCTCGAATACAGCATGCCCGGCCTCGCGCGCATGCCGGCGCTCTACAACGGCCTGATGGCCCTGCCCGCGGTGCGCGGCCTGCTCGCGCGGCATGCCGGCATGGTCGATGCGCCGCTGCTGAGCCGCTTCGACTTCGGCGCCACCCTGCGGCGCTGGAACGTGCGCCACGCCACGCCCTCGGCGCTGGCGCGACTGAGCGCCGACGAGCGCGCGCGCTCGGTGGTGCTGGTGCAGGACGCCTTCACGCGCTACTTCGAGACGCCGGTGCTCGCGGCCTTCATCGCGCTGGCCGCGCGGCTGGGCTGCACGGTGTGGCTCGCGCCCTTTCGGCCCAACGGCAAGCCGCTGCAGGTGCAGGGCTTCCTGCGTGCCTTCGACCGCGCCGCGCGCCGCAACGCCGACATGCTCGACGCACTCGCGCAATGCGGCGTGCCGCTGGTCGGCCTCGATCCCGCGATGACGCTGGTCTACCGCCAGGAGTACGCCAAGCTGCCGCGGATACCGCGCCTGCCTTCGGTGCTGCTGCCGCAGGAATGGCTGCTCGATGCGCTGCCCGCCGAAGCGCCGCCGCGCGCCACGCCGGGCGACTTCC
>NZ_JBZAYE010000308.1:0-8446 GCF_058244205.1 Variovorax sp. 20P10.2.4 | reverse complement strand
GCAGCACCACGTCGGCGCGCAGCGTGCCCTCGGCGAACAACCCGGCCAGCAGGGCGTAGCGCTCGGGCAGCACCTCGAGCAGGCCGCGGTCGGCCAGGCCGCAGGTGCGCGCCATCGCGCCATACGAGACGAAGCGCATGCCTCGCGGCACCGGGCCGTCGAAGCTCGCCGACAGGGTGGTGCCGAGGAACACCGTCGACGGCAGCGCCGCGCCGTCGTCCGCCATCAGCCGCCGCGTCAGCGTCAGCGGCTCGGCCGCGGCCTGGCCGCAGACGATCCAGTCGTCCGCGCGCAGCAGGCCGCGCAGGTCGAAGTCGCGCGCATCGACCGGCGACGACCCGCCCGTCATGCGAGGGCCGGCTCGGGCTGCCGGCGCATGAAGGCGGCGCGCTGGCAAACGCAGACGATCTCGCCGCGCTGGTTGTAGCCGCGATGCTCGAAGTCGACGATGCCCGCGTCGGGCCGCGACTTCGAGACACGCTTGCTCTTGACCGTGGTCTCGATGCGCAGCGTGTCGCCCGCGAACACCGGCTTCGGGAACGTGACCTCGCGCATGCCGAGGTTGCCGATGGTGGTGCCCAGCGTGGTCTCGCTGACCGACAGGCCGATGACCAGCGCCAGCGTGAAGGTGCTGTTGACCAGCGGCCGGCCGAACTCGGTTTTGGCCGCGAACTCGACGTCCAGGTGCAGCGGCTGCGGATTCATGCTGAGCACGGTCGCCAGCAGGTTGTCGGTTTCGGTGACGGTGCGCGTGGTCGCGTGCTGGAAGATGTGTCCGATCTCGAACTGCTCGAAGTAGAGGCCTGCCATGGTGGGTCCTGTGCGTGGGTGGAAGCGGAGGGAAAGAAATTCAGTCGCGCGGCCCGGGGCGGCCATCGATCGTGCTGCCTTCGGCCAGCATCGCGTCGATGCGTTCGGCATCGAAGCCGGCCTCAGCCAGCAGCTCGAGGCTCTGTTCGCCGATGCGCGGCGCATGCCGCCGGATCGAGACGTCGGCGCTGCTCCAGCGCGTGCTGGGCCGCATCTGCACGATGCGGCCTTCGGACGGATGCTCGCCGCGCTCGAAGAAGCCCACCGCCTCGAGGTGCGGATCGACCAGCAGGTCGTCGATCGAATTGACGCGCGCGCACGGCACCTCGTGCGCGCGGCACAGCGCGAGCCACTCGTCGGTGCTGCGGGTGGCGATGATCTCGGCGAGCTGCGCGTAGGTCGCGTGGTAGTTGCTGGCGCGCGCGCTCTGGCTGCCCAAAAGCGGATTGCTGTCGATCTCGTCGGCGCGGCCGATCGCGGCGTAGAAGGCCCGGAACTGCTTGTCGTTGTAGGGCGTGGCGGCGATGTAGCCGTCGAGCGTCCTGTAGGGCCGGCGGTGCGGCGTGAGCAGGCGGCTGTAGCCCGACTCGCCGATCGGCGGTTCGAAGGCCTGCCCGTTGAGATGGTCGCCGAGCACGGTCTGCACCAGCGTCTCGAACATCGGCACCTCGATCGCCTGGCCGATGCCGGTGCGCTCGCGCATCAGCAACGCGGCCAGCGTGGCGTGTGCCGCCGTCAGCCCGGTCACGCGGTCGGCGACGGTCATCGGCACGAACACCGGCTCGTCCAGGCCCGCGCGCACGAACAGGCCCGACACGCCGGCGCCGGCCTGGATGATGTCGTCGAAGGCCGGCTGGTTGGCATAGGGGCCGTGCTCGCTGTAGCCCACGAGCGCGACGTAGACGATCGACGGATTGATCGCGCGCAGGTCCTCGTAGCCGAGCCCGGCACGCTGCATCGCGGCCGGGCGCACGTTGTGGATGAACACGTCGGCCGAGCGGCAGAGCGCGAACAGCGCCTCCTTCGCGGCCGGCTGCTTGATGTCCAGCACGATGCTGCGCTTGTTGCGGCCGTTCGCCAGGTACATCGCCCCCATGCGCGGCGTGCGCGCCATGCCGGCGTGGCGCATCACGTCGCCCTCGGGCGGCTCGACCTTGATGACGTCGGCGCCGTAGTCGCCCAGCACCTGGGTCGCGACCGGGCCCATGAGCACCGTGCTCATGTCGACGATGCGGAAGCCCGCGAGCGGCGCGGGCGTGGGGGGAACTGTCATGCGTCTCCTGAGGATTGTTCTTTGTCGTGCACGAATAGTACACATACATGAACAACATCGCCAAGCTCCTGAAACGCTTTTGCTGACTCGACAAACTCTTCTGGCTTTGGGTTTTTACTCGCCTCCAGAGGAAAAGCATCTCCGGCGGTGATCAGTCTAGGTGTTCTCCCTCATGTCAATATTGAACACATAGATGAATGATTGGGTTTTCAACCTGTCGCCCGTCCATGAATTTCCAGCTCAGCGCCGAACAGGAATCCATCCGCGATTCCATCCAGAAGATCTGCCGCCGTTTCGACGATGCCTACTGGCTCGAACGCGACCGGGAAGGCGGCTTCCCCACGGCGTTCGCCGACAGCCTGGCCCAGGACGGCTGGCTGGGCATCTGCATTCCCGAGCAGTACGGCGGCTCGGGGCTCTCGATCGCGGATGCGGCCGTGATGATGCAGACCATCTCGCGCTCGGGCGCCGGGATGTCGGGCGCCTCGGCGGTGCACATCAACGTGTTCGGGCTCAACCCCGTGGTCGTGTTCGGCAGCGAAGCCCAGAAGCAGCGCATGCTGCCGCCGATGGCGCGCGGCGAGGTCAAGACCTGCTTCGCCGTGACCGAGCCGAACACCGGCCTCAACACCACCCAGCTGCGCACGCGCGCGCAGCGCCGCGGCGACCGCTACGTGGTCAACGGCAGCAAGGTCTGGATCTCGACCGCCCAGGTCGCGCAGAAGGTGCTGCTGCTCGCGCGGACCACGCCGCTGGAGGAGGTCGAGAAGCCCACGCACGGGCTCACGCTGTTCTACACCGACCTCGACCGCAGCCGCATCGAGGTGCGCGAGATCGAGAAGATGGGCCGCAAGTGCGTCGACTCGAACGAGCTGTTCATCGAGGACTTCGAGATTCCCGTGGAGGACCGCATCGGCGAGGAAGGCCGCGGCTTCGAATACATCCTGCACGGCATGAACCCCGAGCGCGTGCTGATCGCCGCCGAGGCCGTGGGCCTGGGCCAGCTCGCGCTCGAGCGCGCCACCGCCTATGCCAACGAGCGCGTGGTCTTCAACCGCCCGATCGGTCAGAACCAGGGCATCCAGCATCCGCTGGCGCGCAACTGGATCGAGCTCGAGGCGGCCTGGCTCATGGTGATGCAAGCGGCCTGGCAGTACGACAGCGGACTGCCCTGCGGCGCGGCCGCGAACGCCGCCAAGTACCTGGCCGGCGAGGCCGGCTTCAATGCCTGCCAGCAGGCGGTGATGACGCACGGCGGCTTCGGCTACGCGAAGGAATACCACGTGGAGCGCTACCTGCGCGAGATCATGATTCCGCGCATCGCGCCCATCAGCCCCGAGCTGGTGCTGTGCTTCATCGCGGAGAAGGTGCTGGGGCTGCCCAAGTCCTACTGAGACACACGGCACGCACGCCACGCATCGACCGACCGGACCCACAACAAGCCCTCAGCGGCAGGAGACACGCATGCAGATTCTGGATTCCTTCCTGGCGAAGGCGCTCGCGGCGGGCACGCTCGCCCTGGCCTGCGCCGCGGCCTCGGCCCAGCCCTATCCCGCCAAGCCGATCCGCGTCGTGGTGCCCTTCGCCGCGGGCAGCGGCACCGACGTGATGACGCGCGTGCTCATGGAGGACGTGCACAAGGGACTCGGCGCCCCGATCGTGATCGACAACAAGCCCGGCGCCAACGGCTCCATCGCCGCCGAGGCCGTGAGCAAGGCCGCGCCCGACGGCTACACCCTGCTGCTGGGCACGAGCTCGGCCCACTCGGCCAATCCCTGGCTCTACAAGAAGCTCAACTACGCGCCGATCAAGGACTTCACCGCGATCGCGCGCACCACCAACTTTCCGTTCGTGCTGGTGGTCAATGGCACCTCGCCCCTGACCAACGTCGCCGACTTCCTCAAGGCCGTGCGCGGCGGCGCGAAGAACACCATGGGCTACGGCAACGCCACCGGCCAGGTGGCGGGCGCCCACCTGATGAACGTCGGCAAGTTCTCGGCGATCGCGGTGCCCTACCGCAGCACGCCGCCGGCGCTGGTCGACCTGGTGGGCGGCCAGTTCGACTTCATGTTCGTGGACCTGGCGTCGTCGCAGGGGTTGGTCAAGGACGGCAAGGTGCGGCCGCTGGCCATGATGGCCGACAAGGGCTCGGTCCTGATGCCGGGCCTGCCGGCGCTGGGCGAGACCTTTCCGGGCTTCTCGTACATCGCCTGGGGCGGGCTGATGGGGCCGGCCGGCATACCGCCGGACATCGTCGCGAAGCTCAGCGCCGAAGTCGTCAAGTCGCTCAACAAGCCCGCGATCAAGGAACGCTTCGCAGCGCTGGGCCTGGAGCCCTATCCCGCGCCGCCCGAGGAGTTCGCGCGCTTCATGGTCGAGCAGGAAGCGGCCTGGGGCACGCGCATCAAGGACGCCGGCATCCAGGCGGAGTGAGGCAGCCTTGAGCCCATCCGAAGCCCAGACGCTTGCGCACCTCGTGTCGCGCCGCCGCAGCTGCCGGGCCTTCCTGGACGAGCCGCTGCCCGACGCCACCATCGAGCGCCTGTTCGAGACCGCGCGCCACACGGCCTCGTGGTGCAACACGCAGCCCTGGCGCATCGTCGTGACACGCGGCGCGGGCACCGAGCGCTTTCGCGCGGCCATGCAGGCCGCGGCACGCGCGCAGCCACCGGCCAGCGACTTTCCCTTTCCCGCCGAGTACCGCGGCGTGTACCTCGAGCGGCGCCGCGAAGCCGGCCTGCAGCTCTACGACGCCGTCGGCGTGCGCCGCGGCGATCGCGACGCCTCGGCCGTGCAAGCACTGCGCAACTTCGACTTCTTCGGCGCGCCCCACGTCCTGGTCGTCACGGTGCCGGCCGAGCTCGGGCCCTATGCGCTGGTCGACGCCGGCGGCTGGGTCGCGAACTTCCTGCTGGCGGCCGAGGCGCACGGCGTCGCGGCCATCGCGCAGGCCGCGCTGGCGCGGCACGCCGCGGCGATCCGCGCGCATTTCGGCCTGCCCGCCGACCAGCAGGTCGTGTGCGGCATCTCCTTCGGCCGTGCCGATGCGGCCGATCCGGCGAACGGCTACAGAACCTCGCGCGCGCCCATTGACGCGACCCTGCAGTGGTCGCGCGATTGAAGGGCGCGGTGCCTAGGATTCCTGCGGCACCGCCTCGCGGCTCGTGAGTCCTACCCTCGCCCCCGCGCGCAGCGCCTGCCGGTAGGCCGTCGGCGAACTCCCGGTGACGCGCTTGAAGGCATGGCTGAAGGCGCTCTCGGAGGTGTAGCCCAGGCTCTGCGCCACGAGCGCGACCGGCGTGTCGTCCTCGCCCAGGGCGCGCTCGGCCAGGCGCATGCGCCACTCGGTCAGGTAGCCCAGCGGCGCGATGCCGGCCACGGCCTTGAAGTGCGAGGCGAAGGTGGTGCGCGACATGGCGCAGGCGCTGGCCAGCTCCTCCAGGTGCCAGGCACGCGCCGGATCGTCGTGCATCGCCCGCAGGGCCGGCGCGATGCGCGGCTCGCTCAGGGCGCGCAGCCAGCCCGCGACCAGCGGCCCCGAGGTGCCCAGGTGCGCGCGCAGGATCTGGATGAACAGCAGCTGCGCGAGCTGGGCCGCGGCGAGCTGGGCACCCGGCTGTGCCTGCGTGCGCTCCTCCATCAGGTGATCGAGCAGCCAGCGGAACACCGGGGCCTGCGGCGCCGACGCGCGGACATGGATCCACGGTGGCAGCGCATTCAGCAGCAAGGGCCCGCTGACCGGATCGAGCAGCACGTGGCCGCCGATGTGCGCGAACTCGCTGCCGTCGCCGAGCTGCGCCGAGGAACGGCCCGCGCCCGAGAACAGGCCCATGGCATCGACCGGCTCGGCCTCGGGATCGCTGGACAGGATCGACCAGCGGTGCGCCGACAGCAGCCCCACGTCGCCGGTCTCGAAGCGCGCGGGTTCGGGCTCCCCCTCGATGCGGACCCAGCAGTGGCCCTTCACGACGGCGAAGAACTTGATCTTGTCGGGCGCCGGAAAACGGATCGCCCAGGTACCGCCGGCCGTGAAGCCGCCGGTCACCAGGCTCTGCGCATGGGTCAGCTTGAGGATGTCGGAGAAGGGATCGGCGCTCATCTTCGTACTATCGCGCAAGCAAAGCGTACTCCCAAGCATTCACAGTCCGACCCCCTCGAAATATCGTTCCCCATCTCGCATCACGGACGAACAAGGAACGGACATGGAACAGGCTTTGGTATTGGTCACCGGCGGCACCGGCTTCATCGCGCAGCACTGCATCCTCGCGCTGCTGGCCCAGGGATTTCGCGTCCGCACGACGGTGCGCACGCTCGCACGGGAAGCGGAAGTCCGCGAGCACCTCAGGACGGGCGGCGCCGAGCCGGGCGAGCGGCTGGGCTTCGTGGTCGCGGACCTGGGCGTGGACGCCGGCTGGGCCGAGGCCGCGAAGGGATGCACCTACGTGATCCACGGCGCCTCGCCCACGCCATCGGGCAGCTATGCCACCGACGAGGACTGGGTCCGGCCGGCCGTCGACGGCAACCTGCGCGTGCTGCGCGCCGCGCGCGATGCGGGCGTCCAGCGCGTGGTCCTCACCTCGGCCTTCGGCGCGGTCGGTGTCGGCCATGGGCCGATGGACCGGCCCTTCAATGAAGAGGACTGGAGCAACCTGGCGGGCGATGTCGCTCCGTATCAGAAGTCGAAGACGCTGTCCGAACGCGCCGCGTGGGCCTTCGTCGAGAAGGAAGGCCGCGGTCTCGAGCTCGCGGCCGTCAACCCGACCGCGGTGCTGGGCCCCGCGCTCGGTGCCGACTTCTCGCACTCGATCCAGATCATCAAGGGAATGATGGACGGCCAGCCCGGCTCGCCCAAGATCAACTCGGGCTTCGTCGACGTGCGCGATGTGGCGGACCTGCACCTGCTCGCGATGACGCACCCGGCCGGCAAGGGCGAGCGCTTCCTCGCGATCGCGGGCGAGAGCCTGTGGCTGGCCGACGTGGCGGGCATCCTGCGCGAGCGCATGGGTGCGGCGGCGCAGAAGGTGTCGACGCGGGCGCTGCCCAACTGGCTGGTGCGGCTCGGCGCGAAGACCGATCCGCGCATGAAGGCCGTCGTGCCGATGCTCGGCGTGAACATGAACGCCACCAGCGAGAAGGCCCGGCGGCTGCTCGGATGGAATCCGCGCTCGGCCGAGGAGGCGATCGTCGCGACGGCCGAGAGCCTGGTGCGGCTCCAGCTGCTGAAGGCGTGAGCGGCGCACGCCGCCGCCTCATTCCCTCCCGCGCGCCCGGTAGCTGCCGGGCGCGATGCCGACGCAGCGCCGGAATGCGCTCGACAGGTGGCTCTGGCTGCTGAAGCCGCACTGCAGCGCGATCTCGACCAGGCTCAGCTCGGTGCGCAACAGCAGCGTCCTCGCGCGCGCGATCCGCGCGGCCATCAGGTAGCGGTGCGGCGGCATGCCGAAGGCGCGCTTGAACCAGCGCGCGAACGAATAGACATCGAGTTGCACGAAGGCCGCCATCTCGGCGAGCGTGAGCTTCTCCTGCAACTGGTCGAGGATGAACTGCTGCACGCGCCGGCGCAGCGCGTCGCCGGCCTCGATGCGCTCGACCTGCAGCCGCGGATCGGCCGCATGGTGCCGCCGCAGGTAGGCCGCCAGCGCCACCGCGATGCTTTCCCCGTAGATCGCGCCGCCCGGATAGCCCTCGCGGATGTCGGCGGCGAGCGCGAGGCTGGCCTGCCAGACGAAGCCGTCGCGGATGCCGTTGCCCGGCACCAGCTCGACCGTCCTCGCGCCCGGCGAGCTCGAGACGGCCTGCACCAGGCCCGGCGTCAGCCCCAGCACCACGCCGCGCCAGCGGCCGCGCGCATGCCCGCTGTACGACAGCCCGGCGGGAAAGATGCCGAAGCTGCCCGGCGCGAAGTCGCCCGTCACCGGCCGGTGCCCCGACCAGTGGATGCGCGCGGAGGTCAGTGCCTCGTGGTGGAGCATCACGCCGTGCTGGAACAGCACGGTCTCGGGCATATCCCCACCCGAGCCGCGCCACTCCTCGAGCCGCAGCCCGGGCCAGAGGCCCTGGTCCTGCAGCAGGACCGCCTCGGGTTCGAACTTCGTGCGGGACGCGGTCGTGGTGTCGAATCGCTCGGCGAAGGTCTGCACGGGCGTCTGGTCTTTCTGTCGGGGAAGGAAAACACGAGTGTCCGACGCGCGGCCTGCCGCGGGCATGCAGGTTTGCCCGCAGCGCCCGCAAGCAATTGCAAGATTCTGAAAAGCCGCGCCGTTTCGTGGAAGCCATGGCCGCGCGCGCTGCCTAGCATCGCGCCGCCAATCAATACCTGGAGACACGATGAGCGAGAAGACATGGAGCGGCCGCGGCAGCGTG
>NZ_JBZAYE010000307.1:0-8492 GCF_058244205.1 Variovorax sp. 20P10.2.4 | reverse complement strand
CGAGGGCCGGCCCGCGCCCGTGGGCAGCTTCGGCCACGAGCGCGACGTGGCGATCCTGTTCGTCGACCTGCGGCGCTGGTCGGGGCTGTCGGAGCGGCAGTGGCCCTTCGACCTCGCCTACGTGCTCGACCGCTACTTCGCCACCGTGGGCGCCGCCGTGCGCGAAGCCGGCGGCGTGCCCAACCAGTTCATCGGCGACAGCGTGATGGCGATCTTCGGCCTCGAGACCGACCTCGCCACCGCCTGCCGCCAGGCGCTGCGCGCCACCGCGCTGATCGGCGAGCGCATGGACGCCTGGAGCGAGGGCTTCGAGGCCCAGTTCGGCCAGCGGCTGGACTTCGGCATGGGCCTGCATGCGGGCCGCGCCGCGGTCGGCGAGGTCGGCTACCTCGAGACCACCACCTTCACCGCGATCGGCGAGGTGGTCAACACCGCGAGCCGGCTGCAGGACCATTCGAAGAAGGCTTCGGCGCGGCTGGTGCTCTCGCTGTTCGCGGCGCAGCAGGCCGGCGCGGCCGACACGCTCGGCGAGCCCGAGATGCTCGCGGTGCGCGGGCGCACCGAGCCGCTGGCGGTGCTGTACGCGGTGCGAACGGCCTGAGCCTTCGTCCTCGTTTCTCCCCACTGCCAGTGGGGTTCACGGCCCGCGCGCGATCGATCGAAAGCAGTGCGCAAACGCACAGCGCGAACCACGATGCGGTTTCACACTGCATCCCGTGGCAACGACGAATGTCCGCCGCCCACACAGACATCCGAAGGGACTCTCATCATGAACACCAAGCAACTCATCGCCCTCTCCGCTTTCGCACTCGCAGCCGGCGCCGCCTCGGCCCAGACCGTGCCGGCCGAAGCCTGGGTGGGCGCGCCGATCGCCACCACCGGCAGCGCGCTGAGCCGCACCGACGTGCGCGCCGACCTGGACCGTTCGAAGACCGTGGCCCAGGCACCGCAGGAAGCATGGGTCGGCAGCACCGCCGGCGAGAATGTGGCCGCGGGCGCGCTGAGCCGCGCCGAAGTGAAGGCCGACCTCGCGCTGTGGACCCGCGCCGGCCTCAACCAGTACGCGCGCATCGACGGCATCGACAGCACCAACCCCGATTTCCGCCAGCGCACGGCCGCCTACGAGCGCCTGCGCAACAGCCCGGCCTATCTGGCCGAAGTGAAGCAGCTGCAGGGCGTGCCCTCGGTGGCCAGCACGCAGCGCGCAGGCGGCGAAGCGGCCAACTGATAGCAGCACCCGGACCTCGCGCGAAGGGCGCGAAGGTCCCGCCAGCACGGCGGGCCCTTCTCGCCCTTCTTCTTTTGGGGTAGAGGAGAAAAGCGGCCGCTCAGGGCCGCGCGCCTTCCCAGGCGTTCTGCAGCAGCGCGCGGATCGCGTCGCGCTCCAGCGGGCGCGGATTCGGATACTGGTTCTGCAACGCCTGCGCGCAGGCCACGTCGAGGTCGGCTTCCTTCATGCCGATGTCGCGCAGCGCCACCGGCGCGCCGTTGTCGCGCGCGAGCTCGTACACGGCCTGCGCCGCGCTGCGGCCGCCGAGCGCGCTGGCGATGCGTTCCATGGCGCGCGGCGTGGCCGCGGCGTTGTAGGCCAGCGCATGCGGCAGCACGATGGTGTGGGTCTCGGCATGCGGCAGGTTGAAGCTGCCGCCGAGCGTGTGGCAGAGCTTGTGGTGCAGCGCCATGCCGACGTTGCCGAGCACGGTGCCGCACAGCCATGCGCCGTACAGCGCGTCGCCGCGCGCCGCCAGGTCCTGGGCCGACGCACGCAGCACGGGCAGCGCACGGCCCAGCGCGGCGATGCCCTCCACCGCCATCAGGTCCATGATCGGATTGGCGTCGACCGCGTACAGGCCTTCGGCCGCGTGCGCGATCGCGTTGATGCCGCTGGTCACGCTCATCGCCACCGGCAGGCTCAGCGTGAGCTCGGGGTCGTAGATCACGGTGCGCGGCAGCACGCGTGCGTCCTTGCCGGTCTTCTTGAGGCCGGCCTCGGTGATGCCGTAGATCGGCGTCATCTCGGAGCCCGCATAGGTGGTGGGAATGGCGAGGATCGGCAGCCCCGAATCGAGCGCGATCGCCTTGCCCAGGCCGGTGGTCGAGCCGCCGCCGATGGCCACGGCGCAATCGGCATCGAGCCGCCGCGCCACCTCGCGCGCCTCGCGCGCCGTTTCGATCGGCACGTGCATCACGGCGCGGTCGAACACGCCGGCCGCATGGTCGCCGAGCAGGGCGGCGATGCGCTCGGCCTGCGGCCGCTGCTCGGGCGTGGACAGCACCAGCGCGCGGCGCGCGCCGAGCGCCTCGATCTCGCGCGCCAGGTGCTGCAGCGCGCCGGCACCGAAGACCACGCGCTGGGGCGCGCTGTTGTAGACGAAGGAAGAAATGGTCATGCGTCGGGCTTTCTTTTTTCAGGGCGCGAGGCGCCCGCCGCGAGTCTCCCGCGCGCCCGCGCGCGCTGCCATGCCGCGAACGGAAAGCAGTTTTCCGCTCAGTGCACAGTGCTTGTGGCGCGGGCCTGCACGATCAGCAGCAGGAAGCCGCCCACCATCGCCACGTTCTTGAGGAAGTTGTTGAGCTGCGCATTGAACTGCGCCGCGTCGGCCGCCCAGAAGGCATGGGCCGCGAAGGCGGTGGCGATGGTGAAGAGCGCGAGCGCGCCCGCCACCCACTTCACGCGCCAGCCGGCCACGAGCAGCAGGCCGCCGCCGATCTCGAGCGCGATGGTCAGCGGCAGCACCACGTCGGGCAGCGGGATGCCGAGCTTGGCGAAATAGCCGAGCGTGGCGCCATAGGTCATGAGCTTGCGCGTGCCCGCGATCAGGAAGATCGCGGCCATCAGCACGCGTGCCGCCACCACCGCCGCACCGCCCTCGCGCGCGCCCACCGTTGCCGTCGTCATGTCTTTTCTCCTTCGCGCGTCGCCGCGCCGTTGTTGCCGTTGTTGCCTTTGCCGAATCCCGTGCGCCCCATGCAGAACACCATCGCGCACGACAGCAGCGCGGGCAGCGCCGCCGCCACGAACAGCGCGCCGTTCGACCAGTGCAGCCCGATCAGCCAGCCCGCCACCAGCGGCCCCGCGATCGAACCCGCGCGGCCGATACCGAGGCTCCAGCCCATGCCGGTGGCGCGCACCGTGGTCGGATAGACGCTCGAGGCCAGCGCGATCAGCGCCGGCTGCGCGCCGACGATGCAGAAGCCGCTGACCACCACCGCCGCCAGCATGGCCGCGAGCGGCAGCGCGGGCTTGCCGATCAGCGCGATGGTCAGCACCGCGAGCGCGAACACCGGCACCAGCACGCGGTAGAAGCCCACGCGGTCGATCAGCGGCCCCATCGCCACCGTGCCCACCACGCCGCCCACCTGCAGCAGCGTGCCGGCGGCCACCGCCACGTTCGCGCTGTAGCCCGCGTCGACCGCCAGCGTGGGCAGCCAGTTGGCGAGGAAGAACAGGTTCAGCAGGTTGAGGAAGTTGATGCCCCACAGCAGCAGCGTGGCGCGCGCGCGGCCGCCGCGAAACAGCTCGGCCACGGGCGCGCCGTCCTGCTTCGCCTCGTGCACCACGTAGCGGCTGGCGGCATCCACCGGCACGCCGGGCGCGATGTGGCGCAGCCATTGCTGCACCCGGTCGAGCCGGCGTCCGCGCAGCACCAGGAACTGCATCGACTCGGGCATGTAGCGCAGCATCAGCGCCGCGATCACCAGCGGCACCACGCCGCCGAACACGAACACCGCGCGCCAGCCGCCCAGCGGCAGCAGCAGCGCGCTGATCGCGCCGCCGAGCACCGCGCCGCCGGTGAAACCGCACGAGACCCACATCATCAGCGTCACGCGCCGCCGGTGCGGGCTGTACTCGCTGGCCAGCGCGCTGGCGTTGGCCATGATGCCGCCCAGCCCGATGCCGGTGACGAAGCGCATCGCGAGCAGCTGGCCCAGCGTGTGGACCCCCGTGGTGGCGAGCATGCACAGCGCGAAGAACACCGTGGCCGCGATCAGCACCGGCCGGCGGCCGAAGCGGTCGGCGCAGATGCTCAGCACCAGTGAGCCGACCAGCATGCCCAGCAGGCCGGCACCGAACACCGGGCCCAGCGCGGCCTTCTCGATGCCCCATTCGTGCACGATCGCGGGCGCCACGAAGCCCATCGCCTGCACGTCGAAGCCGTCCATCACCACCGCGCAGCCCACCAGCACCAGGATCCAGCGCTGGAAGCTGCTGACCGGATGGCTGTCGATCAGCGCGGGGATGTCGATCGGCGCGCGCACTTCGGCGGCACCGCCCGTGCCCGCGGATTCGGCGATGGCCCTCACGCGACGGCCTCGTCGAGATCCAGGCAGTGCTCAGCGCTCCAGCCGTAGAGCCATTCGAGCGCATCGTAGAAGCGCGCCTGCGGCCGGCCCTTCCACATGCTGTTGCGCACCTGCCGCTCCACGCCCTTGGCGTGATAGATGCGCCCCATCTCGCGCGCCGACAGCACCACGCGCGCGGTGCGCGCCACGCGCGAACGCTCGTACAGCGCGAGCGCGCGCGGCCAGTCGCCCTGCGTGCGGCGCAGCGCGAGGCCGAGCGTGACCGCGTCCTCGCAGGCCATGCAGGCGCCCTGCGCGAGGTACTGCACCATGGGGTGCGCGGCGTCGCCCAGCAGGGTGGCGCGGCCGAAGGTCCATTGCTCGATCGGGTTGCGGTCGGCGGTCGAGTAGCGCTTCCAGGCCTGGGGCACGCGCAGGATCTGCTGCACCCGCTCGCAGGTGCCGGCGAAGAAGCGCAGCAGCTCGGCCGGGTCGCCGTCCATCGAGCCCCATTCCTCGGGCCGGTCGCTGTGGAAGGTGGCGGCCAGGTTGAACTTGTCGCCGCCCTTGAGCGGGTAGTGCACCAGGTGGCAGTTGGGGCCGACCCAGATGCACGGCGCGGTGAAGCGCAGCGCCTCGGGGAACTCGGCCGTGTCGACCACCGCGCGGAACACCACGTGGCCCGACACCCGGATGCCGTCGCCCACGTACTGCTGGCGCACCACCGAGCGCACGCCGTCGCAGCCGATCAGTGCCTGGCCTTCGTGGCGCCCGCCCTGCGCGTCGATCAAGGTCACGCCCTCCGCGTCCTGCTCGATCTTCACGCCCTTGGTCGAGGTCAGGAACTCGATCTGGCCGTCGCGCGCCGACTGCACGCCGTCGAGCAGCGCGCCATGGATGTCGGCGCGATGGATCACCGCATAGGGATTGCCGAAGCGCTCGCGGAAAGCGTCGGCTAGCGAGATGCCCGCCACGCGCCGCGCATCGAGCGCATCGAACATCACCATCTCGTCGGTGTAGACCGCCTTGGTGCGCAGCTGCGCGCCCACGCCGAGCGCATCGCAGGCCGCGAAGGCGTTCGGGCTCAGCTGGATGCCGGCACCGATCTCGCCGATCCGGCCCGCCTGCTCGATCACCTTGACGCGGTAACCCTCGCGCACCAGCGCGAGCGCCGCCGCCAGCCCGCCGATGCCGCCGCCGGCCACCAGCACCGGCCGCGTGTCTTTCGCAGCGCCCATCTCAGTTGAGCCCGAACAGCCGGCGCGCGTTGTCGCGGCCGATCTTGCGGCGGTCGTTCTCGCTGATCTCGCAGCGGTCGAACCAGCGCGCCGCGTCCTCGTGCTTCTCGAACGGATAGTCGACCGAATACATGATGCGGTCCGATCCCACCTCGAGCATCGTCGACAGCAGCGTGGGCGTGCGGAAGTTGCCGCTGGTCGTGATGTGCACGTTGCTGCGCAGGTAGTCGCCGATCTCCTTGTCGCAAGGCATGCCGCGGCGGCCCTTGCGCAGGATGTGGTCGACGCGCCAGATGTTGAACGGGATGCCCTCGCCGAAGTGGCCGAGGATCATCTGCAGCGCGGGATGGCGGTCGAACAGGCCGCTCGACAGCAGGCGCAGTGCATGGATGCCGGTCTCCACCGCGAAGGCCCAGGTCGGGCCGGTGAGCCAGTGCGCGCCTTCGTAGATCGGCTCGCGCGGCAGCAGCGGGTCGCGCGGATGCATGTAGAAGGGCTTGCCCAGCGCCGCGGCGGCGCGCCAGAAATCGGCGAAGCGCGGGTCGTCGTAGTAGACGACCGTCTGCTCGTCACCGACCTGCGAGAAGCCGTTGACCAGGAAGCCGTGGAAGCCCAGTTCCTTCACGCAGCGCTCGAGTTCGCGCGCCGCGGCCTCGGGGTCCTGCAGCGGCAGCGCCGCGAAGCCGCCGAAGCGCGCGGGATGGCGGCGCACCTGCTCGGCCAGCACGTCGTTGGCGCGCTTCGCGACCTCCACCGCGCGCTCCGCATCGGGAATGCCCTGCACCGCGGGCGAGTTCAGCGAGAGGATCGAGAAGGCCGTGCCCCACTGGTCCATCTGCTCGAGGCGCTGCTGCTCGAAGTCGAGCAGGTTGCTCCTGAGGGTCTGCCACACCTCGGGCCGTGCATAGACCTGGGAGTCGGCGATCGTCAGGTCGATCGCGAAATGCTCTTCGAGCGCAATCTTGTCTTTCATGGGGTGTTCACTCCGGTTTGATGTTCAGCTTGTCGAGCACGTCCTGCCAGGTCTTGCGGTCCTCGGCGATGTAGCGCGCCAGTTGTTCGGGCGTGCCGGGGCGCGGATAGGTGCCGAGCTCGCGCGACTTGGCGACCACCTCGGGCAGCAGCAGCGCCTCGTTCATGTCCTTGTTGAGCTTCGCGAGCACCTGCGCGTCGACGCCCTTCTTCGCGATCACCGCGAACCAGCCGTGCGCCACCGCGCCGGGCACAGTCTTGCTCGCGAGCGGGAAGGCCTCGAGGCCGGGCTCCACGCGGTCGCCCATGCTGGCCAGGATGCGCATGCGGCCGCCCTGCACGTTGCCCGCGACCACGTTGTAGGTCTCGACCATCATCTGGGTCTGGCCGCCGAGCGTGGCCTGCATCGCCTGCGCGCCGCCCGGGTAGTGCACCTCGAGGAACTGCGCGCCCGACTGCAACCCGAGCAGCGCCGAGGCCAGGTGGGGCGCCGTGCCGCGGCCGTTGTCGGCCACCTCGACGCCCTGCGGCCTGGCGCGCGCGGCCGCGATGAAGTCGGCCAGCGTCTTGTGCGGCGAGTTGCCGGGCACCGCGAGCATGAAGGGCGCCACCGCCGCGAGCGTGACCGGCACGAAGTCGCGGTTGAAGTCGTAGCTCACGCCCTTGATCGTGCTCGGCGCCACCGAGATCGCCGAGCCCTGCACGAAGCCGAAGCTGTAGCCGTCGGCGGGCGCGGCGAGGATGCTGTTCATGCCGATCACGCCGCTGCCGCCGGGCCTGTTGTCGACGATCACGCCCTGCCCCCACTTCTCGCCGAGCTTCGCGCCCACGAGGCGGATCAGCACGTCGGGCGCCGAGCCGGCCGGGAACGGCACGATGAAGCGCACGGCCTGGGCCGGCCATTTCGTGGCCGTCTGCGCCTGTGCGGCCGGCAGTACCGAAACGAGGGCCAGCAGGGCCGCGACGGCGTGCCTGCGCGAGTGTCCGAGGCTCATCTTCTTGTCTCCATTTACTTGATTATTCAAATAAGTGGGCGGACTATATACTTGAACAATCAAGCATGTCTAGATGAAAACCCTGAGCCAAGAACACGACCTCGAAAAGGCCATTCCCTTCCTGCTGGCACGCGCCGGCGCACGCATGGGCAATGCCTTCGCCAAGGCCCTCAAGCCCTATGGGCTGAGCCTCAGCGAGTGGCGCGTGTGCGCCTCGCTGCAGCACACGCCGCGCCAGACGCTCTCGGAGCTCGCGACGCACGCCTCGACCGACCTGTCGGCGCTGTCGCGCATCGTCGACCGCCTGGCGGCCAACGAGCTGGTGATGCGGGAGAAGTGCGACACCGACAAGCGCGCGGTGCGCATCGCGCTGACCGAGCGCGGGCTCGCGCTCACGCTCGAGCTGATCCCGCTCGCACAGCACTACGAGGCGGTCGCGATCTCCGACTTCAGCCCGGCCGAGGTGAAGACCCTGCGCGCGATGCTGCTGCGGCTGTACGCGAACGCGACGCCGCTGGCCTGAGGCGCCGGCTCAGGCTGGCTCGACGCGCACCGTCGAGGCCGCGCGCGCCTGCGCGATCGCGAAGCGCACTGGCAGGAAGCGCTCGATCACCGCGCAGTTGGTGCGCGTGTGCTCGGTCACCTCGCTGCAGGTGAATGCCGCGCCGCGGCCGCTCTGCCAGGTCGCCAGCGCCAGCAGCAGCGCGAGCTGGTCGGCCAGGTGCGGCCCGACCGCCGCCTCGCTCTTGAGGAAGTCGCGCAGCTCCTTCACCAGCGCATGCGCCACCTGCTCGGCGCTCAGCGTCTTCTCGCCGAAGGCCGTGAACACCTCGGTCACCTCGGCATGCACCAGCGTCGCGATCAGCGCATTGCCCGGGCCCTCGTTCTGCCGCGTGGCGCCGTAGCGCAGCTGCTCGCCGGTCCAGCCCATCGCCGCGCCCAGGGTCTCGAGCTCGCGCGTCATCACATGGCGCGCGATGCCCGGCGCCAGGCACTCGGCATG
>NZ_JBZAYE010000306.1:0-8507 GCF_058244205.1 Variovorax sp. 20P10.2.4 | reverse complement strand
TCGCCGCCGAGCATCTCCGCATGGTCCAGCGCCCAGCGGGTCGCGGCCAGGGCATCGTCGTGCGCGGCCGGGAACGGGTGCTCGGGCGCCAGCCTGTAGTCCACCGAGACCACCACGGCTTCCACGTCGCGGCAGAGCTTGCGCGCGATGTCGTCCATCAGCTCGACGCTGCCGAGCACGAAGCCGCCGCCGTGCAGGAACACCACGGTCGGCAGCACGGGCTCGGCCGAGACGGGCCGGTAGACCCGCACCGGCACGCGCAGGCCCTGGTGTTCGGCGACGCGGTCCTCGGTGGAAGCCACGACCGGCAGCGTCGTGCGCCCGCGCGCCGCCATCACCGCGCGGCGCATGCGTTCGCGCGCCTCGCCGGGCGTGCCGGAGAACGGCGGTGGCGCCTTGTTCGCGCGCATCGCCGCGACGATCGCGGCGAGCTGGGGATCGAGCGGCGCGGTCATTGAAGCCCCAGCACGTAGGCCTGCGAGTCCGCCGCGCGCCGACGCAGCCGATCGAGGTCCACATCGAGCAGGCGGCCGTCGCGCTTCACCGGCCGCCCCGCGACGAACACGCTGTCGACATTGCCCGGATGCGCCGCCAGCACCACCGCGCCGACCGCGTCCGAGACCGGCGCCAGGTTCAGATCGTCGGCGCGGATCAGCACCACGTCGGCCTGCTTGCCCGGCGTGAGCGAGCCCACCTTGTGCGCGAGCCCGTTCGCCTGCGCACCGGCCAGGGTGGCGAAGCCCAGCACGTCGCGCAGGCCCAGCGTCGCCGGGGCATTCTTCGTCTTCGAATGGCCGCCGCCCATCCACGAGCGGTAATAGGCCAGGGCGTGGCGCATCTGCGTGAACATGTCGCCCGCGCACTTGGTCTCGGTGTCGCCGCTGAGGCTGGGCCGGATACCCACGGCCAGCAGCCGGTCGAACGGGATGTCGCCCATGCCCTGCGCATTGAGCTCGCAGTGCACGCCGAGCGAGGCGCTGACGCCGGCGTCGGCCATCATCGAGAACTCGTCGTGGTGCGAGCAGCAGCAGTGCACGAAGGTCAGGTCGTCGCCGAGCACGCCGGCCTCGTGCATCTGCGCGATGCCGCGCACGGCGGCGTTGCGTGCGTAGGCGCCCATGTGGATGCTCGAGCGGATGCCGAGTTCGCGCGCCAGTCGCAGGTCGCCGAGCCAGGTCTCGCGCCGCGCCATCTCGGGGCCGCGCGCGGCCATCGCGAGCGTGAGCAGCTGGTCGTCGCTCGAGAAGTAGCGCTCGCGCAGCCGCCGGATGTCCTGCGGATGGCCGCGCTCGCTGCCGAACATCCACGAGGCGCCGTCGACCAGCGGCCAGCCGTGCGCGAACACGCCGCGGATGCCGGCGTCGCGCAGCGCCGCGATCGCCGCGTCGGAATGCTCGGGGCTGTTCTGCACGTGCGACCAGTCGAGCATGGTGGTGATGCCGCTGTCGAGTGCCGCGACCGCGCCCAGCAAGGTGCCGGTGTAGACGTCCTCGGGCCGGTAGGCCGCGCCCTTGGCGCCCAGCATCTCGGCGAAGTAGACCTGCGAATCGATGTCGGCATAGCGATGCCGCACGCAGCTCTGCCAGGTGTGGCGATGCGTGTCCACGAAACCGGGCAGCACGATCATGCGGTCCGCCTCGATCCGCTCGGCCTGGGGGGCATCGATGCTGGGCGCGATCGCGACGATGCGCTGGCCCTCGATCAGCACGTCGCCACGGCGCAGCTCGCCGATGGCCGGGTCCATGCTCAGTACCCAGCCGCCCGCGATCAGCAGTGGCCTGTGGTCGTTCTTCATCGCATCACCTCCTCATCCAGCGCGAGAGTTCGGTCTCGACCTCGGCGGCGCGCGTCACGTCCGCGGTGGCCCAGGCCACATAGGCATCGGGCCGCACCAGCATCGCCTGCACGCCGCGCATGGCGGGCGGCACGCGCGCCACGCGGGCCGGCAGCAGGGTCACGGGCAGGCCCTTCAGGTCCAGCGATTCGAACTGGCGCGAATTGCCTTCGAGATCGAGCAGCAAGAAGCGCCGCTTGCGCAGCAGCTCGGCGACGCGCACCGAGCGGCCGTCGCGCGTGACGAGGTCGAAGTCGGGCAGCCGCTGGCCGGCCAGCGGGTGGCGATCGGCTTCTCCCGCGCGACCGGGGTAGGGCTGTTCGAGCCCGCACAACTCCAGCACCAGCTGGCGTTGCACTTCGGGCAGCGGAATGATGTGCCGCGCGAGCCGGCGCTTGAGCGCCACCGCGTCGGGCTCGAAATTGAACTGCAGCACGCACTGGGCCTTCACGCTCTCGAGCAGCGCATGCATCACCGGCAGGCGTTCGGCGTCGTAGCTGTCCAGCGTGGCCTCGTCGGCCACGCCCGTGACGACGTTCGCGAGCTTCCAGCCCAGGTTGAAGGCATCCTGCAGGCAGAAGTTCATGCCGACGCCACTGGCCGGGTAGTGGATGCGCGCCGATTCGCCGACCAGGAACACGCGCCCCTGGCGCAGGCGCGGCACGGCGCGCATCTGATCGTCGAAGCGAGAGGCCCAACGGAAGCCCTCGATGCCGTAGTCGCTGCCGAGCACGTCGCGCAGGCACTGCCTGGCCTCCTCGAGCGTCACCGGCTCGTCCTTGGCGGCATGGCGCCGGTCGCGGTGCACGATGTTGAAGCGCGTGATGCCTTCGCCGAAGGCATAGCCGCGCACCCAGCCCATTTCGTTGTCGGCGCCGGTGCGCCCGCCGGGCCAGGGCGCGCTGAGCTCGGCATCGATCACGATGCCGCGGAAGGTGCCCGAGTGGCCCTCGAAGGGCATGCCGCACTGGGTTCGCACGGTGCTGCGGCCGCCGTCGGCGCCCACCAGGTAGCTGGCGCGCAGCGTCGATACCGCGCCCGATGGGTCGGCCACCTCGATCTCCACGCCCTCCATGTCCTGCCGCACCGTGCGCAGCTCGGCACCGCGGCGAAGCTCGGCGCCGCTGTCGGCCGCCCAGTCCCAGAGGATCTCCTCGGTCATGTTCTGCGGCAGTCCGAGCGTGAAGCCGAAGCGGGTGTCGAGGTGCTCCCACTCGATCGACTGGAAACCGGCCCAGATGTGGCTCGAACGGAACGGGTAGTCGAGGATCTGCCTCGTCCGCTCGATGAAGCGATCGGCGATGCCGCGCGCATCGAACAGCTCGAGCACGCGCGGCAGCAGCGTGCCCGCGCGCGACTGCACGCCCTCGATGCGCCGCTCCAGCACCAGCGTGCGCGCGCCCGAACCCGCCAACTCGGCCGCCACGGTCAGGCCCGAAGGGCCGCCACCGACGACGATCACGTCCCACTGCATTGAATCTCCTGTCACTCGATCTCCTTGGAAGAAAGCTTTTTAGAAGGCGTGCGTCATGCCGACTTCGAACGCCGACTGGCGGCGGCCGCCCGCGACGGCCTGGCTGCGCAGCACCGCCTTCTGCCCGGGCCCCGACTTCTGCAGCACGCCGAGCAAGTACAGGCTCGTGCGCTTGGACAGCGCGTAGTCGACATGGCCATGGACCTGATCCCAGCGGTAGCTCGCGAGCTTCGTGAGCGAATAGCCGCCGCCGATGCGCAACTGGTTCGTGAGGTACTTGTAGGCACCGACATCGAGGGTTCGCGCCGTCTCGGTCTGCTGCAGTCCGGCCGCCGACAGGCGCGTGTGGCTGTAGTTGCCCATCCAGCGCCAGCCGTCGCTGGTGTAGGCCAGCCCGACCGTGGCCGTGTCCTGCGTCTGCGACAGCGTCGTGCCCGGGGCCTTGGTGAAGTCGACGCCGTAGAGGCTGGGTACGCCGAGCCGGGTCGCGGGCGCGTACGGGATGCCCTTGACCGACTCCCAGATCGCGAGCGCCTGCAGCGGACCGCTGGCATAGCTGAGTTCCGCGCCGACGGCGCGCCCGACGTTGGTGGTCGAATCCGGCTCCGCGAAGCCGTACATGGCGCCGAACTGGAATCCGCCGAACACCGGCGACTTGTACTTGACCAGGTTGCTCAGCGAGTTGCCGACCGTGCGGTCCAGGTTGCCGGGATGCGTGGCGAGCAGCGAGGTGTAGCGCTCCGAGGTGAAGGGCGTCGCGTCGGCGAGCAGGTCGTACATCGCGCCCAGGGTGAGCGTGCCCCAGGTGCCCGAACTCAGGCCCATGTAGCTCTCGAGCGGCGCGAGGGTTCCGCTGTCGACGAAGACCGAGTTGCTCCAGCGGAAGATCGCGCGCAGGTCGCCGCCCAGCGATTCGCTGCCGGTCAGCGCCAGGAAGGGCGCGGCATGTGTGGACGTCATCTGCAGCTGGCTGCGGCCGCCCGAGTCGCGGGTGTAGAGCACGCCGCTGCCGAGAAGGCCCGACAGCTTGAGTTCCGATTGCGCCTGCGCGCCTTGGGCCAGCGAGAGTCCCGACAGGGCGAGCAGCAGGGCCTGGGTGTAGCGTTGGATCATGAGGGTGTGGCTCCCGGAAGGCTGCTGCGGGATCACGACGACATCCGCCGCTCGAGGGCCACGCCCGAGGTCTCGCGCCGCGCGAGCCGGCCGCCGAGCAGCAGCGCCGCGCCGACCGCGATGCAGCCCGACAGCGCGAACACCGTGGCCATCGCCGAGGGCAGGGCCAGCGCCTGGCCGTCGTAGAGATGGCGGGCCACCAGTGCGATCAGCGTGGGCGAGCCCGACTGGGCGATCAGCCCGTTGAGCACCAGCACGATCGCCATCACCATGCCGATGCCGCCGGCCGGCACGGTGCGCGCCACGAAGGTCGAAGCGACCGCCATGAAGCTCCACGAGCACAGCACCACCAGCGCGTCGAGCAGCCAGAAGGCCGTGAGATCCCCAGTCAGGCACATCGACACGCTGAACAGCGTGGTGGCCGCGGCCACCACCGCGCCGATGCGCGCGACCGCCGCGAGTCCTGTGGCGCGGTCGAGCGCCACGCCGACCAGCCACAGCCCGAGCGGGCCCATGGTCAGCAGCAGGCCGCCCTGCATCAGGCCGATGTCGCGCAGCTCCAGGCCCCAGCGGCGCGCGATCATGGTGGGTATCCAGGCCGCCATGCCGAAGCCGATCATCGAGCTGCCGACCGCGAAGGCGAACAGCGGCACGAACAGCCGCCGCTGGCCGGCCAGCCAGCGCAGCACGGTGCGCAGGCTCTCCTGCGGACGGGCGGCCGCATCGCGCTGCGAGCGCGGATCCTTGAAGCAGAAGATCAGCAGGCTCAGCGGCAGGCCGGCCACGCCGATCATGAACAGCGTCAGCTGCCAGGCCGAGACCTCGCCGACGAAGGGCAGCGCATGGATGCCCGAGGCCTGCACCAGGTGCAGGAGTGGACCGCCCAGCACCAGCGACAGGCCGGTGCCCAGCATCATCGACATGGTGTAGACCGAGAGCGCGCGGGCGCGTCGCTGGTCGTCCACGCCGTCGCGGATCAGCGAGTAGGAGGAGGGCGGCGTCAGCGCCTCGGCCGCGCCGACGACGGCGCGCGCGATCACCAGCGCGATGAAGGCGGTGGCCGCCGCGTTGGCCGCCACCGCCGCCGACCAGACCAGCACGCCGGTGGCGATCACGAGGCGGCGGTCGAAGCGGTCGGCCAGCCAGCCGGCCGGCAGGCCGACCAGGATGTTGGCGACCGCGAAGGCGGTGCCGATCAGGAAGCTGATCTGGATGTCGCTGACGCCAAAGTCGCGCTGGATCGGACCGACCATCAGAACCAGGATGTTCTTGTCGATCTGCGCCAGCATGTTCAGCAGGGTCAGGCAGGCCACCAGGGCCCACTGCGCGAGTGCGCGCTTGCGTTGGTCTTGCATCTTGTCTTGTCTCCGGTTGCTTGTTCTGCGAGCTCGCGATGGCTCGTTGGTGGCGGATGATCCGGGCCGGCGATGCATATGCAAAATTCATTCTTTAAATTCGATGCATTTGCCGCGCAAATTCCTGGAAGATCCCGCGCGAATCAAGGAGACGACCCATGCGCTTCAACAAACTCGACCTCAACCTGCTGGTGGTGCTCGATGCGGTGCTGACCACGCGCAGCGTGAGCCGCGCCGCCGAGCGGCTGTACCTGAGCCAGCCGGCGACCAGCCTGTCGTTGAGCCGGCTGCGCGAGTACTTCGAAGACGAGCTGCTGGTGCCGGTCGGCAAGACGCAGGTGCCGACCGCGCTCGCCAACGAGCTGATGAAGCCGGTGCGCGACGTGCTGCTGCAGCTGCAGACCATCACGCGCGCGCGGCCCGGCTTCGACCCAGCCACCTCGACGCGGCGCTTCACCATCGAGTCCTCGGACTACGTGATCAGCGTGCTGCTGTCCGAGGTGGTGCGGCGCGCCGCGACGCTCGCGCCGCTGATGCAGTTCGACCTGCGCGCCATGAGCCCGCAGATGCGCGAGCACCTCGACAGCGGCGAGATCGAGCTGCTGATCTCGCCCGATTTCGCGATCGTGCCCGGGCATCCGTCCGAGCCGCTGTTCGAGGACACCTTCTCGTGCCTGCTGTGCCTCGACCAGGCCGTGAAGGGCAAGCGGCTCGGCGCCGAGCAGTACTTCGAGTCCGCCCACGTCGGCATCGAATGGGCCGGCGGCCGGCGCGTGACCTTCGACGCGCGGCTCATCTCCACCGGCCGGCGCACGCGCCGCCAGGACGTGATCGCGCCCAACTTCACGCTGGTGCCCGAGCTGCTGCTCGGCACCGCGCGCATCGCCACCCTGCCGACGCGGCTCGCGCACCAGATGGCGCGGCGCTTTCCGCTGCAGGTGCAGCCCTGTCCGGTCGAGATCCCGGGCTTCACCGAGAAGCTGCAGTGGCACAGGCACCAGGACCGCGACCCGGCGATCGTCTGGCTGCGCTCGCTGCTGCGCGAGACCGCGCAGGGGCTGCCCGAATTGAAGAGCCTGAAGGCCGCGCGTTCAGCGGCGCCGCGGCGGCGCGCCTGAACTCAGTGCACCACCTCGGCCGGCGGCAGCAGCCGGTCGATGCGCTCGCGCAATGACTCGGCGCGTTCGGTGCCGGCGGTCTTCTCGACCTCGGTCAGCATCAGCGCGGCGATGGTCAGCATGGCCTCGCGGTCGCGCGCCTCGCGCAACGCGTCGCGCATCTGCAGCGCGAAGCGCGGATCGCGGCGCACGAACATGCGCTCGCAGATGTCGAACAGGAACATGCGCGTGGTGGCCAGCGAGCGCTTGCCGTCGAAGGTGTCGGCGGCGGTCGAGACGTGGATGGGTTCGACGGCCGGCGCGGGCTGCGGTGCGGGCGTTGCCTCGGCCGCGGCTTCGGCCGCTTTCGGATCGTGCAGGTAGCCGCGCTCCACCAGCGTCATCAGCGCCTGCTCGGCTTCGCCGCGGCTCGCGAACAGCGGGCTGAAGTCGGTCAGCGAACGGCGGCCGTCGGCCATCAGCAGCAACGCCCGTTCGCGCTGGCTCAGGGTGCGCTGTCCGCCCTGGAGTTCGTCGCGCGCCTTGTCGGTCTTGGTGGGAAACATGCGGTGCCGCCGGGTCCGGGATGGATCCCGAGCTTCGGGGATGCGCGTGACACCTTCATGAAGCGCCGAAAACCAAAGGCCTCAAGGAATGTCGATCCGCCAAAGGGTTGTACCGCTGCCATGGCAGCCGGGCTCCGTGCTTCAATTTCTTCGCCTCGCGAAAATCAACAAAGGGAGTCAGCCATGCGTTTCCACAAGCTCGATCTGAACCAGCTCGTGATCCTCGATGCCCTGCTGTCCGAACGCAGCGTCGGGCGTGCCGCCAGGCGGCTCTACCTGAGCCAGCCCGCCACCAGTTGCGCCTTGAGCCGCCTGCGCGAGTACTTCGAGGACGACCTGCTGGTCATGGTCGGAAAGGCCCAGGCGCTGACGCCGCTGGCCTGCGAACTGCAGCAGCCGATCCGCGACGTGCTGCTGCAGGTGCAGACCATCACGCGCATCCGGCCCTCGTTCGACCCGACGACCTCGGCGCGGCATTTCACGCTCGAATCGTCGGACAACGTCATGCTGGTGTTCCTGCAGGAAGCGGTGCGCCAGGCCGCGCTGCGCGCGCCGCTGATGGAATTCGACCTGCGCCTGCTCGGCGCGCGCTCCAAGGAGCACCTGGACAGCGGCGACATGGAGCTGCTGATCTGCCCCGATTTCGCGGCCGTGCCGGGCCATCCGATGGAGCCGCTGTACGAGGAGTCCTTCTCCTGCGCGGTATGGACCGGCCATCCGACGGTGCGCGACCGGCTGGACGTGGCGCAGTACTTCGACTGCGGGCACGTGGGCCTGGCCTGGCCCGACGGACGGCGCGTGACGGTGGACGCCCACGTGGTCGAGATCGGGCGGCACAAGCGGCGCCAGGAGGTCATCGCACCGAACTTCGCGCTGATGGCGGAGATGGTGCTCGGCACTTCGCGCATCGCGACCCTGCCCACGCGGGTGGCGTTGAAGATGGCCGAACGCTTGCCGCTGCGCGTGCTGCCTTGCCCGATCGAGCTGCCGCACTTTCATCAAGTGCTGCAATGGCACAAGTTCCTCGAGCGGGACCCGGCGCTGGGGTGGCTGCGCGCGCTGCTGCTG
>NZ_JBZAYE010000305.1:0-8536 GCF_058244205.1 Variovorax sp. 20P10.2.4 | reverse complement strand
CGGCGGCGGCATGCCGAGCTTGTCGAGCGCGCGCGCCACGCGCTCTTCGAAGATGTTCTCGAGCTTGCCCCACTGGCCCGCGGCCTTGGTGCCGAACTCGTTCGCGAAGCCGGCCATGCGGGCCTGGGCCTGCGACAGGGTTTCCTCGGCCGCCTGCTGGGTGCGCTTCTGCATGCCGGCGCCGTCCTTGACCAGCGACTCGAAGGCCTTGCTGCCCTCCTGTTGCATCTTGGCGAAGGCGCCGAGGCCGGCCAGCCAGATCTGCTGCGCGGAATCCTTGATGCGGTCGGAGGTCTTGTCGAAGCGGTCGTCGTCCTGGGTGGCCATGTGCGGTCCGAAGGGGTGGGAAGCGGGAAAGGGGCGGTCTGCCGGAAACCGCCGAACTCTAGCCGCGCGGGCCGCGTGCGGTTAGAGCCTTTTGCCTATTCGGGTCTTTGGCGGGTCTTCGCGGGTCCTTGGCGGGCCGCTCAGGGGTTGCCCGAGGCCGCGCGGCTCGCGTCGAGGTGCGCCCGCGCGCGCTCGGCCAGCGCCATCTCGCCCGGCGTGCCCGGCACGTAGGCCTCGACCGGCAGCGGCCGGCCGTGCGAGTCGACCGAGACGAAGACGATCAGGCACTCGGTGGTCTTCTCCATCGCGCCGCCCTTCATGTCGCCGCTGCGCACCTCGACCGAGATGTTCATGCTGGTCTTGCCGGTGTAGGCCATGCGCGCCTCGACCTCGACCAGGTCGCCGATCATGATCGGGCGGTGGAAGCGGATGCTGCCGATGAAGGCGGTGACGCAGTAGCGCTTGGCCCAGCTCGTAGCGCAGGCGTAGCCGGCCTCGTCGATCCACTTCATGACCGTGCCGCCGTGGACCTTGCCGCCGAAGTTGACGGTGTTGGGCTCGGCGAGGAATCGCAGGGTGATGGAAGACATGCTGTGCCTTTGTGCTTTCGGGAAGGGGCCGTGGGGGGCCGGGACGTGGGGGAGGCGATTATGCGAGGGCGCGCATGACGGTTCGGCCGCCGCCCGTCGTCCAGGCATGCCCGCCGGGCCGCAAGCGCCATGCCACCGCTCAGGCCGGGCCCGCCGCCTCGCCTTCGTTGAACAGTTGCGCCAGCGTGCGCCGCAGCCAGGCATTGCCGGCGTCGGCATGGAAGCGCTCGTGCCAATGCTGCTTGACCGCGTACGAGGGCAGCTCGAACGGCGGCTCGAGCAGCTGCACCGGCTCCTGCGTGGCCAGCACCTGGCCGAGGATGCGCGGCACCACCACCAGCAGTTCGGTGTGGGCCACGATCCGCGCCACGCTGAGGAAGCTCGACAGCCGCGTCACCACGTGGCGCCGCAGCCCGAGCCGCGCGATGGTCTTGTCGACGATCGCATGGCCGGTGCCCGAGGAGGCCACCACCGCGTGCGCCTCGGCCTCGAAGCGCTTGCGCGTCAGCCGGGCGCCCACGCGCGGATGGTTGCGCGCGGCCAGGCAGACGAAGTTCTGCATGAACAGCGTCTGCTGGTAGAAGCCGGCCTCGAGCTGCGGCATGAAGCCCACCGCGAGATCGACCGCGCCGTCCTCGAGCCGGCGGCCGCTCTCGGTCGAGATGATCTCGGTCTCGATGCGCACGCCCGGCGCCACGTGCCGCAGGTGGTCGAGCAGGCCCGGCAGCAGCACCACCTCGCTGATGTCGGTCATGCAGATGCGGAAGCTGCGCTCGGCCGTGGCGGGGTCGAACACCGCGCGGCCGCCCTTGGCGCGGTTGAGCCGGTCGAGGATGTCGAGCACCAGCGGCTGGGTCTGGCGCGCATAGGGCGTGGGCTCCATGCCGCGCGAGGTGCGCACGAACAGCTTGTCGCCGAAGTGGGTGCGCAGCCTGGCGAGCGCGGTGCTCGCGGCCGACTGCGAGATGCCCAGCCGCTCGGCGGCGCTCGAGACGTTGGCGGTCTTGTAGACCTCGTCGAACACCAGCAGCCATTCCAGATCGAGTTGTGCCATGGGCGCGGCCCTCGTGGTCTGCGGCCCGCGGGCCACCATTATCGAAAAACAGGATCGGAGCTATCGCCGGTCCCCCATTGCGCCAATAGTAGTGCGGGCGGATGATTCCGTTGATTCGGAAGTTCTAACCAGGCCGGCGCCCGAAGTCGCCGCCGCGCCATGCACCGCGAGAGACACGCCATGAACCCCTCCACCGCCCGCGCCGCGCCCTCCAATGCGGATGAGCGCCGCGACTACTACGACCGCATCCGCCCGCTGCACCTCACGCCGCTGTGGGAATCGCTGCATGCGCTGGTGCCGCGCGAACCGCAGACGCCCTGCGTGCCCGCGCTGTGGCGCTACGACGAGATCCGCCCGCTGCTGATGGAGTCGGCCGACCTCATCACGGCCGAGGAGGCCGTGCGCCGCGTGCTGGTGCTCGAGAACCCGGCGCTGCCCGGCAACTCGTCGATCACGCAGTCGATCTATGCCGGGCTGCAGCTGATCATGCCGGGCGAGGTGGCGCCCTCGCACCGCCACGTGCAGTCGGCGCTGCGCTTCATCGTCGACGGCCAGGGGGCCTACACCACGGTGGGCGGCGAGCGCACCACCATGTACCCGGGCGACTTCATCATCACGCCCTCGTGGGCCTGGCACGACCATGGCAACGAGGGCATCGAGGGCGTGGTGGAGCCGGTGGTCTGGCTCGACGGCCTCGACATCCCGATGCTGCGCTTCTTCGACGCCGGCTTCGCCGAGAACGACGACGCCAAGGTGCAGCACGTGGCGCGGCCCGAGGGCCACAGCCTCGCGCGCTTCGGCCACAACATGGTGCCGGTGCGGCACGACCATGCGTCGCAGACCTCGCCGATCTTCAACTACCCCTATGCGCGCAGCCGCGAGGCGCTGGCCCAGTTGCAGAAGCAGGAAGCGCCCGATGCCTGGCTGGGCCACAAGCTGCGCTACATCAATCCGCTGACCGGCGGCTCGCCGATGCCGACCATCTCGACCAACCTGCAGCTGCTGCCGAAGGGCTTCGCGGGCAAGACGCACCGCGCCACCGATGGCACGGTCTACAGCGTGGTCGAGGGCCATGGCAGCGCCGAGATCGCGGGCCAGCGCTTCGAGTTCGGGCCGCGCGACACCTTCGTCGTGCCCTCGTGGGCGCCGCTCACGCTGCACGCACCCAACGGTGACTGCGTGCTCTTCAGCTTCTCGGACCGGCCGGTGCAGCAGGCCATGGGGATCCTGCGCGAAGCCTTCCTCGAGAACGCCTGAACCCCGGCCCCTTTCGTTTTCTTCCTTTCCCTCGACCGTTGCCGCCCCATGCGGCAGGAGCCCTCATGTCCTTCGTCTTCACGCCCCCTTCCATCGTCGGCCTGCCCATCGTCGGCAGCGACAAGCAGTTCCCCGTGCGCCGCGTCTACTGCGTGGGCCGCAACTACGCGGCCCATGCGCGCGAGATGGGCTTCGATCCCGACCGCGAGCCGCCGTTCTTCTTCTGCAAGCCCAACGACGACGCCTCGGTGGTGCCGGTGGCCGAGGGCGCGACCGGCGCCATTCCCTATCCGGCGCTGACCGCCAACTACCACTACGAGGCCGAGCTGGTGGTGTCCATCGGCAAGGGCGGGCGCGACATTCCGGTCGAGCAGGCCGCGAGCCACATCCACGGCTATGCCGTCGGCCTCGACATGACGCGCCGCGACCTGCAGATGAAGATGCGCGAGCAGGGCCGGCCCTGGGAGATCGGCAAGGCCTTCGACTTCTCGGCGCCGATCGCGCCGCTGCGCACGCTGGCCGAGGTGGGCGAGATCGATGCCGGCGAGATCCGCCTCGAGGTCGACGGCGAGGTGCGCCAGAAGAGCGACGTCACGCACCTGATCTGGTCGGTCAACGAAGTGATCGCCAACCTGTCGACCCTGTTCGCGCTGCAGCCCGGCGACCTGATCTTCACCGGCACGCCCGAGGGCGTGGGCGCGGTGAAGCCCGGCCAGACGATCAAGGTCAGCATCGAGCGGCTGCCGTCGCTGAGCGTGCGCATCGACTGAGCGAGCCGCGCATGAGCCCGATCCCTTCCCCCACCGTGCTGCTGGTCGGCGGCGGCATCGGCGGCATGGCCGCCGCGCTGGCGCTGGCGCGCCTGGGCGTGTCGATCGACCTGCTCGAGCAGAGCGCCGCCATCGGCGAGATCGGCGCCGGCCTGCAGCTCGGCCCCAATGCCTTCGCCGCGCTCGACGCGCTGGGCGTGGGCGAGGCGGTGCGCCGGGGCTCGGTGTTCACCGACCGGCTGGTGATGATGGACGCGGTCGACTGCTCGGAGGTGGCCTCGGTGCCGGTCGGCGAGGCCTTCCGCGCGCGCTTTCGCAACCCCTACGCCGTGAGCCACCGCGCCGACCTGCACGGCGCGATCCACGAGGCCGTGAAGCAGCATCCGCTGATCCGCTTCCACACCTCGGCGCAGGTCGAGAGCCTCGACACCCGCGGGCAGGGCGTGGTCGCGGTCACGCGCGACGGCCGGCGCTTCCAGGCCGATGCCATCGTCGGCTGCGACGGCGTGAAGTCGGTGGTGCGCGCCGCGCTGATCGGCGACGCGCCGCGCGTCTCGGGCCACGTGGTCTACCGCGCGGTGGTGCCGGCGGCCGACATGCCGGCGGCCCTGCGCTGGAACGCGCCCGTGGTCTGGGCCGGCCCGAACTGCCACCTGGTGCACTACCCGCTGCGCCATGGCGAGCAATACAACCTGGTCGTCACCTTCCACAGCCGCGAGCGCGAGGAATGGGGCGTGACCGACGGCAGCAAGGAAGAGGTGCTGTCGTACTTCGAGGGCGTGCATGCGCGCCCGCGCCAACTGCTCGATCGCCCGACCTCGTGGCGCCGCTGGAGCACCGCCGACCGCGATCCGGTCGAGCGCTGGAGCGAGGGCGCGGCCACGCTGCTGGGCGATGCCGCGCATCCGATGATGCAGTACCTGGCGCAGGGCGCCTGCATGGCGCTCGAGGACGCGGTGACGCTCGGCGAGGCCGTGAAGGCCTGCGACTTCGACCTGCCGGCCGCCTTCAGGCTCTACGAGGCGGCGCGCGTGGCGCGCACGGCGCGCGTGGTGCTGTCGGTGCGCGAGATGGGCCGGCTCTACCATGCCAAGGGCGTGGAGCGCCTGGTGCGCAACAGCCTCTGGCCGGGCCGCACGCCCGAGCGTTTCTACGATGCGGTCGAGTGGCTCTATGCCTGGCGGCCCGAGCGCTGCCTGGACGACGCGCCCGAGGCGCTGCGCCCGTCGGCACGGCCCGAGGCCACCGCGCTTTCGCCGCACTGACACCCGACGCCTTCAAGATCCACAACCATCGAGGCCCCAGGCCCACCGGAGACAAACGACCATGAACTTCCCGCGCGCACTGCTGACCGGCCTTCTCGCCCTGACCTCGCTGGCCATGGCCGGCGGCGCGGCGGCCCAGGCCGGCGACTATCCGAACAAGCCCGTGACGCTGGTCACGCCCTTCGCGGCCGGCAGCGGCCCCGACGCGGTGCTGCGGCTGGTCTCGGACAAGCTCTCGCGGCTGTGGAACCAGCGCGTGCTGATCGACAACCGGCCCGGCGGCGGCGGCTTCATCGCCATCGACCAGGCCCGGCGCGCCGCGCCCGACGGCTACACCCTGCTGCAGCTCGACAGCGAGCACGTGGCCGCGCTGCCGCACCTGTACAAGTCGCGCAACTTCGTGACCTTGCAGCACTTCGACCCGGTGGCCTCGCTGTTCCGCACGCCCTTCTTCGTGGCCGTGGGCAGCGATTCCAAGTGGAAGAGCATGGGCGACCTGATCGCCGCCGCCAAGGCCGATCCCGACGCCATCGTCTACGGCTCCTGGGGCGTGGGCAGCCCGGGCCACCTGGGCGCGCAGCAGCTCGAGGCGCTGACCGGCATCCGCATGCGCCATGCGCCCTACCGCGAGGTCTCGCAGCTGTATTCGAACGTGGGCACCGGCGAAGTGCCGTGGGCCTTCGCGAGCATCCCCTCGAGCCAGGGGATCTACAAGGCCGGCAAGCTGCGCTACATCGCCGTGGCCGCGCCGAAGCGCATCCCGCAGATGCCCGATGTGCCGACCATGGCCGAGGCCGGCGGCCCGGCCGGGCTGGAGGTCAACTCCTTCGTCTCGCTGCTCGCGCCCAAGGGCGTGCCGGCGGCCATCAAGGCGAAGATCAACGCCGACGTGGCGAAGGTCATCGCCGACCCCGAGATCCGCGCCCGTTTCGACACCTTCGCCTTCGAGCCGCTGGCCTGGTCGCCCGAGGAGATCGAGCGCCAGGCCGAGGCCAAGTCCAAGGTCTACGGCGAGCTGGTGCGCAGGGGCAACATCAGCCTCGAATAGCGGCCCGTGCCTTGCTTGGGGCAGTTAAGCTGCCCGCCTGTTTTGACACTTTTTGACATTTCTTCCTCCATGCAAGCCACCAAGAGAGCCCTCCTGATCGCCTGCGGCCTGGCCGCCGCCACGCTGCCGCTGGCCGCGAGCGCGCAGGCGCCCGCCTGGCCCACCAAGCCCATCCGCCTGCTCGTCGGCTTCCCGGGCGGCTCCACGCCCGACATCGCCGCGCGCACCATCGCCGAGCCGCTGTCGAAGGCGCTGGGCCAGCCGATCGTGGTCGACAACAAGCCCGGCGCCTCGGGCAACATCGCGGCCGACACGGTGGCCAAGGCCAGCGACGACCACACGCTGGGCGTCGTCATCAACGGCAACCTCACGTCGTCGAAGCTGCTCTATCCGAAGCTGCCCTACGACCCGGCCAAGGACTTCACCTACCTCTCGCTGCTCGCGACCGCGCCGCTGGTGCTGGTGGCGCAGAACAACCTGCCCTCGGGCGAGGCCTTCTTCGACGCCGGCCGCAAGGCGGGCAACAAGTGGAACTACGGCTCGGTGGGCATCGGCTCGGTCGGCCACCTGGGCATGGAACTGCTCAAGAGCCGCGTGCCGGGCTTCAACCCCGAGCACGTGCCCTACCAGGGCAATCCGCAGGTCATCACCGGCATGCTCGGCGACCAGATCCAGATGGGCCTGATCCCGCCCGGCGTGGCGATGCCGCAGATCAAGGCCGGCAAGCTCAAGGCCATCGGCCTGACCGCCGGCCGCAGCGCGCTGGTGCCCGAGGTGCCGCCGCTGGCCAACGCCGGCGTGCGCGACTTCAACCTCGAGGTGTGGGTGGCGCTCTTGGGCCCGGCCAACCTCTCGAAGACCGCGCAGGCGCGCATCGGGCGCGAACTCGAAGCGGTGATGAAGCAGCCCGAGGTGCGCCAGAAGCTGTTCGAGCAGGGCTGGCAGGCCGTGGGCACCTCGCCCGACGGCATGCGCGCGCGCGTCAACGACGAGGCCGCGATCATGACCAAGATCATCTCGACCAAGGGCATCACCCTCCAATGACGGCTGCAATGACGATGGCCGAGCCGTCGCGCTCGCTGCCGGTGTTCGGCAGCTACGACGTGGTGGTGGTCGGCGGCGGTCCGGCCGGCATCGCCGCCGCCGTGAGCGCCGCGCGCCATGGCGCCAGCACCCTGCTGGTGGAGCGCTACGGCTTCCTCGGCGGCATGGGCACGGCGGGCGGCGTCACCAACTTCGCGGGCCTGTACGGCAAGCGCCGCGGCCAGATGACGCAGCTGGTGCGCGGCGTGGTCGACGAGCTGGTCGAGCGCATCGTCGCGCTCAACGGCATGAACGATCCGCAGGACGGCATGGGCGGGCGCATCCGCGTGCGCTCGTACGACACCTCGGCCTACAAGCTCGCGGCCGACCAGTTGCTCGAGGCGGCCGGCGTGAAGCTGCTGTTCCATGCGCTCGCGGCCTCGGTCATCCACGACGGCGAGCGCATCGCGGCGCTGGTGGTCGAGACCAAGTCGGGCCGGCAGGCGATCCGCGCCAATGCCTTCGTCGACGCCAGCGGCGACGCCGACGTGGCGGCCTTCGCGGGCGTGCCCTTCGAGGTCGGCGACGGCCACGGCAGCGGCCTGTTCCCGACCACCATGTTCCGCATCGGCCAGGTCGACGCGCCGGCCGCGCTCGAGGCGGTGGGCGAGTTCAAGGCCATCAACGACTTCATGGCGCGCGCCGAGGCGAGCAAGCCCGGCGCCTACCGCTTCCCGCGCGAGGGCGCGATCCTGCGGCCCAACAAGGACCCGCGCGAATGGCGCGCCAACGTCACGCAGATCCGCAATGCCCAGGGCCGCGCGATGAACGGCGTCGACGCGCGCGAACTCACCGAGGGCGAGCTCGAGGGCCGGCGCCAGATCGCCGAGTACTTCCGCTTTCTCAAGGCCGAGGTGCCGGGCTTCGCGCAGTCGGCCATCGTCGAGATCGCGCCGCAGGTCGGCATCCGCGAGACGCGGCGCATCCAGGGGCTGTACGCGCTCGAGCGCGAGGACATCCTGTCGTCGGCGAAGTTCGACGACGCCATCGGCCTCAATGCCTGGCCGATGGAGATGCATGCCGATGGCCGCATCGAGTGGGCCTTCCCGCGCGATGCCGACAACGCCTACAACCACCTGCCCTGGCGCATGCTGGTGCCGCGCACGGTCGCCAACCTGCTGGTGGCCGGCCGCTGCGCCTCG
>NZ_JBZAYE010000304.1:0-8550 GCF_058244205.1 Variovorax sp. 20P10.2.4 | reverse complement strand
CTGCTCGGCCAGTTCGCGCACGCTGCGCTCGTTGAGCAGGCCGAGGAAGGCGCGGCCCGTGGCCGACCACAGCATCGACATCACCGAGCCCGCGCGCACGTTGACCGTGACCGGCAGGCCCGGCTCCTCGAAGCGCATCACGGTCGGGCCCTTGTTGCCCATCACGGCGACGAAGCAGGTGACCTCGAGCCCTTCGCGCAGCCGCACCAGCGCGGGCTCGGCCGCGCGCACCGGGTCGGACTGGCGCATCGCGGCCAGGCCGATGTTGATGGCCTCGGGGCCGAGCCGGTAGCGTTGCGAATCGACGTCCTGCGCCACCAGCCCTTCCTGCACCAGGCTCGCGAGGTAGCGATGCACCTTGGCCGGGCTCTCGCCCACGTGCGCCGCGAGGCCCGACAGGCCCGCGTTGCCGCCCATGCGCGCCAGGCCCTTGAGCACCGCCATGCCGGTCTCGGCCGACTGCACGCGCTGGCGCCGCTCGCGCGGCGCGGGCGTGGCGGACGACCTTGCGACTGCGGCCTTCGGCTTGGCGGGGGCGCTTTTCTTCGGGGTGGAAGCCATGTGCTGATCGTCTCGTTCTCGAAAAAAGTGGCGGGCACCCGATGGTAAGTACGGTGGCCCGAGGGCTTGCCTCGCGATTTACGCTATGCGTACAATCATTACGCAAAACTCGCCGTCGCGGATTTTGACCCCGGATTGCGCTTCCCAGAACCCTAGAAACCAGGAGACACGATGAAGAAGTTCCTGGCCGGCTGCCTGCTGGCCCTCCCCGCGCTCGCCGTCACGAGCACCGCCTTCGCCCAGGCCGCCGCCTACCCCGCCAAGCCCATCCGCTGGCTCGTGCCCTATGCCGCCGGCGGCGGTTCCGACTTCCTCGCGCGCACCATCGGCCAGACGCTGTCGACGCAGGCCGGCCAGCCGGTGCTGGTGGACAACAAGCCCGGCGGCAACACCGCCATCGCGGCCGCGGAGACCGCGCGCTCGGCGGCCGACGGCTACACCGTGCTGTCGGCCGACAACGGCACCATGGTGTTCAACCCCTCGCTCTACAAGTCGCTGTCGTACAGCCCCACCAAGGACCTCGCGCCGGTCACGCTGATGGGTCGCTTCCCGATGATCCTGGTGGTCAATCCGGCCAGCGGCATCGCCGACGCCAAGACCTTCATCGCCCAGGCCAAGGCCAAGCCCGGCAGCTTCTCGTACGCCTCGGCCGGCGCGGGCAGCCCGCACCACCTGGCGATGGAACTGCTCAAGACCGAAGCCGGCCTGTTCATGGTGCACGTGCCCTACCGCGGCGCGGCACCGGCCCTCACCGACGTGGCCGGCGGCCAGGTGCAGGCCATGATGGTCGACCTCGCCGCGGGCGCGGGCTTCATCAAGGGCGGCAAGGTCAAGGCCATCGCCGTGGCCAACGCCACGCGGCTGCCGCAGTTGCCCGACGTGCCCACCTTCGCCGAGCTCGGCCACAAGGGCGTGGAAGCCGCCGCGCTGGTCGGCATGGTGGTGCCCGCCGCCACGCCGCCCGAGGTGGTGAACGCGCTCAACAAGCGCGTGGTCGCGGCCATCAACGAACCCACGGTGCGCAAGCGCCTCGAGGACTTCGGCGTCGAGCCCGTGGGCAACACGCCCGCGCAGTTCGGCGAACTGCTGCGCAGCGAGACCGTGCGCTGGCAGAAGCTGATCCGCGATCTGAAGATCACCCTGGACTGACGCGCCGCGCGGAAGGAGCCTTCTCGATGTCCACCGTTTCCGAAGCCGCCGCCGCGCGCACCGGGGGTTGCCCCGTGGCGCACGGCGAGCTGTCCGCCGAACGCTCGCCCACCGGCTGCCCGGTGAGCCGGCGCGCCGCCGACTTCGATCCCTTCGAGGACGGCTACCAGCAGGATCCGCCCGAGTACGTGCGCTGGGCACGCGAGCAGGAGCCGGTGTTCTACAGCCCGAAGCTCGGCTACTGGGTGGTCACGCGCTTCGAGGACATCAAGGCCATCTTCCGCGACAACCTCACCTTCAGCCCCTCGATCGCGCTCGAGAAGATCACGCCCACCGGCCCCGAGGCCAACGCGGTGCTCGCGAGCTACGGCTTCGCGCTCAACCGCACGCTGGTCAACGAGGACGAGCCGGCCCACATGCCGCGCCGCCGCGTGCTGATGGACCCGTTCACGCCCGAGGCGCTCAAGCACCACGAGCCGATGGTGCGCCAGCTCGCGCGCGAGTACGTCGACCGCTTCATCGACGACGGCCGCGCCGACCTGGTCGACCAGATGCTGTGGGAGGTGCCGCTGACCGTCGCCCTGCATTTCCTCGGCGTGCCCGAGGAGGACATGGACACGCTGCGCCAGTACTCGATCGCCCACACCGTCAACACCTGGGGCCGCCCCAAGCCCGAGGAGCAGGTGGCGGTGGCGCACGCGGTCGGCAACTTCTGGCAGTTCGCGGGCAAGGTGCTCGACAAGATGCGCCTGAACCCCGACGCGCCGGGCTGGATGCCCTACGGCCTGCGCAAGCAGAAGGAGCATCCCGAGGTCGTGACCGACTCCTACCTGCACTCGATGATGATGGCCGGCATCGTGGCCGCGCATGAGACCACCGCCAATGCCACGGCCAATGCGATGAAGCTGCTGCTGCAGCATCCGCAGGCCTGGCGCGACATCTGCGAGGACCCCGGCCTGATCTCGAGCGCGGTGGAGGAATGCCTGCGCCACAACGGCTCGGTCGCGGCCTGGCGCCGTCTCGCGACCAGGGACGTGCAGGTCGGCGGCATCGACATTCCCGCCGGCTCGAAGCTCTTGATCGTCACCTCCTCGGCCAACCACGACGAGGCGCATTTCGCCGATGCCGACCTGTTCGACATCCGGCGCGACAACGCCAGCGACCACCTGACCTTCGGCTACGGTTCGCACCAGTGCATGGGCAAGAACCTCGCGCGCATGGAGATGCAGATCTTCCTCGAGGAGTTCACGCGCCGCCTGCCGCACATGAAGCTGGCCGAGCAGCAGTTCAGCTACGTGCCCAACACCTCGTTCCGCGGCCCCGAGCACCTGTGGGTCGAATGGGACCCGGCCCACAACCCCGAGCGCCGCGATGCCGCGCTGCTGCAGCAGCAGGTGCCCGTGCGCATCGGCGAGCCCTCGAAGCATGCGATCTCGCGCCAGATGGTGGTGCAGAGCGTGACCCCGGTCGCCGAGGGCGTGGTGAAGCTGCGCCTGGCCACGCCCGATGGCCGCCCCGTGCCGCGCTGGACGCCCGGCTCGCACATCGACATCGAATGCGGCTCGCCCGACCTCTCGCGCCAGTACTCGCTGTGTGGCGACCCGGCCGAGGCCGACGTGCTCGAGATCGCCGTGCTGCGCGAGGAAGACGGCCGCGGCGGCTCGGCCTGGGTGCATGCCAACGTGCGCCCCGGCGACAAGCTCAAGGTGCGCGGCCCGCGCAACCACTTCCATCTCGACGAGAGCCGCCAGCGGCTGATCCTGATCGCCGGCGGCATCGGCATCACGCCCATCGCCGCGATG
Source organism: Variovorax sp. 20P10.2.4 (assembly GCF_058244205.1). NCBI lineage: Bacteria > Pseudomonadati > Pseudomonadota > Betaproteobacteria > Burkholderiales > Comamonadaceae > Variovorax > Variovorax sp. 20P10.2.4. The sequence continues at coordinate 5,038 of NZ_JBZAYE010000304.1, read as the reverse complement.
GCGCGCCGCGCCAAGGCCTTGGGCCTGGCCTACGAGATCCACTACAGCGGCCGCAGCCGCGCGCGCATGGCCTTCGTCGACGAACTGGCGGCGCTGCATGGCGAGCGCCTGCATGTCTACGCGAAGGAGGAAGGCCTGCGCTGCGACCTCGCCGCGCTGCTCGCCACGCCGCGCGAAGGCACCCAGGTCTATGCCTGCGGCCCCGCGCGCATGCTCGACGCCCTCGAGGCCTGCTGCGCCGCCTGGCCCGGGGACTCGCTGCGCGTGGAGCATTTCGAATCGAAGCTCGGCACGCTCGACCCGTCGAAGGAGCACGCCTTCGAGGTCGAGCTCAAGGACTCGGGCATCGTCGTGCCCGTGCCGGCCGACCGCACCGTGCTCGACGCGCTGCGCGCCGCCAACATCGACGTGCAGAGCGACTGCGAGGAAGGCCTGTGCGGCTCGTGCGAGGTGCGCGTGCTGGCCGGCAAGGTCGACCACCGCGACGTGGTGCTGACGCGCTCGGAGCGGGAGGCGAATGGACGGATGATGACTTGCTGCTCGCGGGCTTGTGCGGGGGAGCGGTTGGTGCTGGAGCTCTGAGCCCGGTCCGGGCGCGAAGCATCCGCCGCGAACGCCCGAACTTCTGTCATCGAACTGTCGTTGCAGTTCGGCCTGCCTTCCGCTACCGTGCCCGGCACGCGAATATGCAGGGAACGAGGAATGGGAGACATGACAAGGTTCGAGGCCCGCGGCAAGGCTTGCGCGGCACTGCTTCTGTCGCTGCTGCTGGCCGCATGCGCGACACAGCCCGAAGGAAAGATCGAGCCGACCGCGCAGGCCACGGCTTCGGCCAAGCCTGCGCCCGCCACATCCGATGAAGACAACGACGCCAACGCGCAACGGGTGCTGCGCGCGCTGTCGTTGATCCAGGCGAAGAAGCCGGCCGAGGCCCTGCCGCTGGCGCAACAGGCCGTCGTCGAGTACGAGAAGCGCTATCGCGAGATCGGCGTCCTCTCGTTCTCGTCGCGGTCCCTGGTCGAAACCCTCGCCTACCTGGGCCAGGCCGCCAGCGCGAACACGCCGGCCAAGGTTCATGGCCCCTGGTTCGGCCTCGCCTACTTCACGCAGGGCTTCGCGCTGGTCGACCTGCACCGGATTCCGGAGGCCAGGCAGGCCTTCGATGCCGCCATCCTGCTGTCGCCGCAGAACTCCAAGTACCTGTCGGAGCGCGGCAACATCGATGCGCTCGAGAAGAACTGGCGCGCATCCTTCGACCGGTTCAAGCAGGCACTGGACGCAGCACAGCTCAGCCCGGAACAGGTGAAGACCTCGGAGACCACGCGGGCACTGCGCGGCATGGCCTTTGCCGAGGTCGAGCTCGGTGATCTCGATGCCGCCAAGGCCTTGCACGAACGCGTGCTCGCGCTCGACCCCACCAACGCGATGTCGCGCAGCGAACTGCGCTACATCGAGCGCCTGAAGCAGCGCGCACCCAAGGTGCGCGCCCCCGACGAAGAAGCGAGGCCGAAGGAACGCACGGCATGAACGTGGTGCTGGTGCACGGCATCTTCGACGACGGCGCGATCTTCCGGCGCCTCGAGCGCAGCCTGCGCGACGCCGGCCATCGCTGCTGGGTACCCGCGCTCAAGCCCGCGGACGGACGCCGCGGCATCCATGACCTTGCCTGCAAGCTGAAGGCCTACGTCGACGAGCAGCTCGGCCCGACCGAGCCGATCGCCATCGTCGGCTTCAGCATGGGCTGCATCGTCTCGCGCCACTACCTGCAGCTGCTCGACGGGCATGCGCGCTGCGAGGCCCTGTTCGCCGTCTCGGCGCCGCACCGGGGAACGCTGCTGGCCTACCTCTATCCGGGAAAGGGCGCCCGCGACATGCGGCCCGGCAGCCCGGTGCTCGAGGAGCTCCGGCGCACGGAGCATCGGCTCGCACGGATGGCGGTGTTCGGCTACTGGACGTCTTTCGACGTGACGGTGTTCCCGGCCCGCAGCTCCCACTGGCCGCGTGCATCGAGCAGCCTCGATGCGCGGTCCCTGCTGCATCGGTTCATGCCGGGCAACGCACGCGTCTGCGCGGACATCGTCGAGCGGATGAATACGCTGGACGCATCGCGCGCCTGAAGCGCGTCGCTCAGGGCCGCAGCGTCTCGCGCACCAGCTTCGGATCGCGCGCGATCTCTTCCTCGCGGAACGGGAAGCGCAGCCAGTCCTTGCGCGCATAACGCAACACGGGTGCGGCGCCCGCGCCGTTCGTCACTGCGGTCTCGCGCTCGCCGTGCGCGAGCAGCGTGCGGGCATGCACGCCGCGTGCGTCGAAGTGGACGATCTGCAGGTAGGTGTTGCCGTGCGAGTCGGGCCCCATGCGATAGCTGCCTTCGGCATCGGCGCAGGCGACCGTGAAGTAGCCCTCCGCATCGCAGCCGCCGAACAAGGGCACGCTGTTTCCGCCGCCGCGCACGAAGCGTTGGCCGCCCAGCGGTGCGTCCAGCGGCCAGCCCTTCTTCCTCATGTCCTCGACGGCGCCGGCAAGGGCTTGCGCGATGCGCGGATCGCCTTCACGGATGCCAGAAGGCGTGGAAAGCGGGGCCTGCGCCGAAAACGGCGTGGCATGGAGTTCGTCCACCGGCATCGCGCTCAGCCGCGTCCAGAAGAAGTCCCACAGCAACGCGCCGCGCGCATCCGCATCGGCGCGGTTCGACCAGCGGCGCAGCACCTGGCAGGCAGGGCCTGTCACCACCGAACGCGCCGCACCGCCGGCGTCGGCCGGGAGCTCGACCGATGCGGGTCCGCAAGCACTCCGCAGCAGCGGCGCCTTGAACAGATCGGCGCTGTAGGCGCGCGATTCGAGCACCTTGCGCGACAACCGGTCGGCCAGGCGACTCGCGGAAGTCTCGCGGGCCTGCAGTAGTTCTCCGGCGATCCGGTGGCCCTCTCGGCCGCGCAGCGACAAGGGCTCGGGCTCCGCACCGAGCACGCTGGCGAAGCCCACGAGCGGCTGCGCCGGATTGCTGAGCCAATGGCTGTCGTTCATGTTGGCCACGTAGTCCTCGCGCAGCAGCGCGGGCATGCGAGCGGCCGGCATCGCCGAAGCCTGCACGGCGGCCGGATCGCGCCGCCAGTCGCAGGCCGATCGGCTGCCGTCGAGCATGGGCGTCTCGGCATCGAGGGCCGAGAAGGCCTTCGACAGCGGCGTGGCACAGGCCGCGCGCAGGTCGTCGGGCACATCGGGCACCGCGCCGATCTCCGAATACCAGGCGCGGTTGTCGCCGCGTCCGATCGCCACCGTGTTGACCCAGGGCATGGCGGCCTCTTCGCGCTGGATCGCGATGAACTCGTCGAGCGAGCGCGCACGGTTCCAGCGCAGGAAGTTGCGGAAGATGCGCGGGTTGTCGGCATTGATGTCGCGGATCGCGAGGGCCTTGCCCGCGCGCCAGCCGAGCGCGGGATTGCGCGCGCCCAGATCGATCACGGGACCGAAGCGCGTGCGCCAGAGCGTGCGCCGCACCGTCTCGACGCTGCCGTCGGCACGGCGCACCTCGACCGCGAGCGGCTGCGCCTGCATCGGCTGCGAAACACCGTCGACCATGTAGCGCGTGGCGTCCGAGGGATCGAGCGTGAGGCCGAACAGGCCGAAGCGCCGGGCCGCCGACACGGTATGGCTCCAGGCGATGTCGTTGTTGAAGCCGATCATGACGACCGGAATGCCGAGGAAGGCGATGCCCGCCACGTCGATGGCGCCCGGCAGCGTGAGATGCGCCTGATAGAAGCGGTCGGGCCCGCCCCAGTACCAGTGCGGATTGCCGAACAGCACACCGCCCTGCCCGTCCGTGGCGGCGCCACCGAAGCCGAGCACGTTGCTGCCGATGCCCTGCGCGTCGCCCACCGGGATGCGCAGCCGCGACGAGAGCGAGAGCCGGTCCGCCGAGGCAGGCGGCGCCGCGGCCGCGGGCTGCGCCTGCGCGATCTCGGCGACGAAGCGCGTATACCCGCCCGCGAGAGCGGCCGCGATCATGCGGCGGTGCACGTCGTCGGGACCGATGGGCTGGACCCATGCCGCATCCGCGCAGGCGGGCCGGGCGTCGACGGCGGGCTTTCGTGGTGCTGGCTGGTGGAGCGTGCCCACATAGCGGTTGTACCCCTCGGCATAGCCCTCGATGAGCTGTTCGAGCTCGGGGGGATTCGCCTGCCGCAGGCTTTCGATCGCCGGTGCGCCGGCGAATGCCTTGAAGAAGAAGTCGAGGTCGAGGTTGGCCGGCGTGCCGAAGGTGGAGCGCGTGGCCGGTTTCGCGTCTGGTCCGAAGTGGAAGGAGCGCTCGCCGCGGTAGGTGACGAAGGCATCGGCGAGCGTGCACAGGGCGTCCTGCGCCTGCGCATAGCCCTGGCCGAAGCCCAGGCCGCGCCAGTCGGCGGCGCGGATGTGGGGAATGCCGTCGGTGGTGCGGCGGATGTCGATGGCCGCGTGGGCCTCGGCCTGCGGTGCTGGGCGCCGAGCCTGCACGCCCGAGCCGAAACCGAGTCCCAGCATCAGCGCCGCCACGGCAAGCGCCATGCTGCTCGATCGGCGGACGCGCCGGCTTGCGGGCCGCGAGGCGGCCGCTGTCGAAGAATGAGTCACGCGAATTCCAGGAAGGTACGGCCAGAACGATCCGGAAGAAATTCCTGCGCGACCGCTGCTCCGCTGCAAGAAGTACAGACGCGCGAGCGCCCGCTTTGTTTAGTGCAGCGGGCTGCTGCGCTCCTGCGCCAAGGCCGAGTCTTCGGCATCCGCGCGCCATCCGCCGCCGAGCGCCCGGTACAGCGCGACACGCGCCTCCAGCCTTGCCTGCATCAACTGCACCTCGCGATCGCGCGCCTCGTGCAGCGTGCGTTGTGCGTCGAGCAGCACCAGCAGGGTTTCGGCACCGGCCCGGTAGCGCGACTCGGCCAGCGCCTCGGCACGCCGCGCCTGGTTCAGTTCCTCGGCCTGGGCGATGGCCTGGGCATCGAGGCCGGCGACGCCGGTCAGCGCCGTCTGCGCATCGGCCAGGGCGGCGGCGATGGCC
>NZ_JBZAYE010000303.1:0-8560 GCF_058244205.1 Variovorax sp. 20P10.2.4 | reverse complement strand
TGGCCGGATGCGCGAGCAGGGCGGTCTCGATCTCGCCGAGCTCGACCCGGTGGCCATGGATCTTGACCTGTCCGTCGCGGCGGCCGACGAACTCGATCGTGCCGTCCGGCAGCCAGCGCGCCAGGTCGCCGCTGCGGTAGAGGCGGTCGCCGGCCGCGCCGAAGGGGTCGGCGACGAAGCGCTGCGCGCTCAGCGCGGGCTGGCCCAGGTAGCCGCGCGCCAGGCCATGGCCACCGATGCAGAGCTCGCCCACCAGGCCCGCCGGCAGCAGCGCGAGCGAAGGGCTCAGCACGCGCAGCACCGTGTCCTGGATCGGGCGGCCGAGCGGCACCGAGCGCAGCGTGTCGGGCAGCACGGCGGGAATGCGGTGGGTCGCCGCGAAGGTGGTGCACTCGGTCGGGCCGTAACCGTTGCTGAGCACCAGCCCCGGCAGCGCAGCGAGCGCGCGCCGCACGTGCGGCAGCGACAGCGCCTCGCCGCCGGTGATCAGGTGGCGCAGGCCCGCGAGGTGGGCGGGATCGTCGTCGACCACCGCATTGAAGAGCGCGGCCGTGAGCCAGGCCGTGTGCACGCCGTGCCGGGCGATGGTGCGCGCCAGCCCCGCGCCGGTGGGCAGCCGTTCATCGTGGACCACGCAGCAGCCGCCATTGAGCAGCGGCCCCCAGATCTCGAGCGTGGCCGCGTCGAAGCCCAGCGGCGCGGCATGCAGCATGGACAGGCCATGGCCGAAGGCGGCGAAGTCCGAGCCCACGACCAGGCGCAGGATCGCGCGATGGCAGATCGCTATGCCCTTGGGCGTGCCGGTGGAGCCCGAGGTGTACATGAGGTAGGCCAGCGATTCGCCGTCGACGTCCGGCTCATGCCAACTGCCGCGTGGGCCGTCATCGGCGCATGCATTCACGCGCAGCGGCGGGGTCGACAGTGGCAGCAGCGCGTCGAACGCCTCGGTCGTGATCGCGAGCCGCGCACCGGCCTGCGCCAGCATCGCGGCGATGCGCTCGCGCGGTTGCTCGGTCGGGATCGGCAGGTAGGCCGCACCGGCCTTGAGGATCGCCAGTTGCGCCACCACCGCGTCGATCGAGCGTTCGAGCACGAGAGCGACCGTGTCGCCAGCCTGCACGCCGCGCTGTTGCAGGCACTGCGCGAGTGCGTCGGAGCGCCGGTCGAGTTCGCGGTAGCTCAGGCGCGCCTGGCCCTGGACCAGCGCGATGGCGTCGGGCACGGCGGCGGCCTGGGCGCGGAAGCGGCCCGTCACGGTCAGCGCGCGGTCCAGCGGTGCCACCGGGCGGTTCCATTCGGCGAGCTGCCGTTCGCGGTCGGCCTGCGGCAGGCCGCGAATCTCGGCGATCGGTGCGTCGGGGCGCGACAGGAGGTCGGCCGCCGTGTCGGCCACTGCCGCGAGCAGCTGCTGCAGCGAGATGGCATCGAGCCAGCCGGCGGCGGCGTCGGCATGCAGGCAGGGGGGCTGGGCGCTGAAGCGCAGCCGGATCGGCGCGGGCGCCGCGGCGGGGTCACGCAGCCACAGCACGGCGGGCGGGTCGATGGGCAGCGGCGTCGCACCTGCCTCGCCGCGTTGGCGGTCGATGGCGGCAATCCATTCGGCGGCGGTCAGTCCCGCATCCCAGGCGAAGGACGAGGCGAATGCATCGCCGGTGCTCGCGGCTTCATGAAGGATCGGCTCGGCCCGGCCCAGCCAGCGCGATTGCAGCAGCACCCAGGCCGCGGCCCACGGTGCATCGGGGAATCGGTGGGCGCTGGCCGGATGCCGCGCCGCGTCGATCGGCAAGGGCAGGGTGGCCGCCAGCCTCGGACCGGCGCCGAGCCCGGAGCGCGACGCGAACAGGTCCTCCCATGCGAGGCCCCGGCTTTCCGGGAGCTCCGGAAACATCGTCTGAATGTCCATATCACCGTCCGATTCGAAATTGCAAAAGACAGCGAAAAAACAGCTTCGAACGGCTATTGATTCGACAACGAAATAGATTTTTTGCGACTAATTTGTGTCGAAATAGTAGGAGGTTTGCAGATGTGCGTGGGCCCTATTTGGGAGGTCGATTACATTTGCACTTGTTTATTTCAGATCGGAACTACCGAATATCGATTAAACGAGGTAGCCATTTGTCTTTTGAGCCGGAAAAGCGTGGCGAAGGCTCTCGCGATGGGTATGTCGGGCCCGTTTCAGCGTTGGTTTTCCTGGGGAAATCAGCGCTTTTTCCGAAGCGCCGCGGTGAGTGCGAGCGGGCTGGAACAGTGGCTCCCACGGCCCGCGGGAAAAGGGCGAATCGGATCTTCAATTCGGCTCGAGGCGAATTCAATTGCCCGATCCGCGGCGCGAGCGTTATTAATTCATCCGATTCGTAAGCGAAGTCGAAAGATCGACCGGAGATTTGTAATTTCCGGAAATCGCAAGCAGCATCGGCCTCGACGCGAACAATCAATTCTTTCGAAAGGGGCCTGCAATGCTCTCGAACCTGCTGGCGCGGCTGCCCCGCGCGAACGCCTACCGGCGCAAGTTCCTCGACAACGAAGACGACAACCTCTTCATGGGCTCGTTCGAGAGCTTCGCCGCGGCCGAAGCGGGCGCGCCGCCCTCCAAGTCGGTGGGCTACGACAACGCACAGGCGGCCACGCAGCTCTACAGCCACCAGGTCTACTTCTACGACTACCCGGCGCTGTTCTGGCTCGGGCGCTCGCTCGAGGACGGCATGACGCGGATCTTCGACCTCGGCGGCCACGTGGGGATCAAGTACTACGCGTTCCGCCGCGTGCTGCCCTATCCCGATGGCCTGCGCTGGACCGTGTGCGACGTGCCGGGCGTGGTGCGCGCCGGCGAGGCACTGGCGCTGCAGCGCGACGCGGCGGCCCAATTGGGCTTCACCACGGCGCTGGCCGACGCCAGCGGCTGCGACGTGCTGTATGCCTCGGGCAGCCTGCAATACCTGCCGCAACGGCTGTCGGAGATCCTCGCCGCGCTCGCGGTGAAGCCGCGGCGCATCGTGCTGAACACCACGGCGCTGCATCCCGATCGCACCCTCTACACGCTCAACAGCATCGGCTTCGCGGTCTGCCCCTATCGCATCGAGCATCACGACGACCTGATGGCGCAGCTCAAGCAGGCCGGCTACCGTCGCCGCGATGGCTGGCGCAACGAAGGCAAGCCGATCGAGGTCCCGTTCGTGGATGGCGGCGACAAGGCCTATTACGCGGGCTGCTGCTTCGATCTGGCCGGCTGATCCGGCAGCCGCCCGCGCCGTCCGCATCCCGCCCGCATGCCCGGTGCAGGCGCGGTGTCGGAGGCTCGTTCCCCCATGGATGGGAGAGTCAAGCTAGCCAGAACGTCTAGCTATGATTTATTTTCCATCCATCGGAGGACCTAGCCTCTAGACTATGAGCATTCATAGACTGATTCGCGAAGGGCGCCGACGGCTCGGGATGAGCGAGCAGCAGTTTGCTGACGCCGTCGGTGTGAGTCGGGGTGCAGTCCAGCAATGGGAAAAAGCCGGGGGCACCGCACCCAAGCGCGCCAACCAGCCGCGCGTTGCCGAACTGCTCGGCATCTCCGTCGGCGAGCTGCTCTCGGGCGGGCCGAACATCAGCCAGGGCACGGTCATGCGCGCTGAGGTACCGCTCGTGTCCGAGGTCGAGGCCGGCAACTACACGGTCATCGACAACTTCAAGCCACGTGGCAATTTCGAGACCGTCCCCGTGACCGTGCCGGTCAAGCGTCACACCTATGCGTTGCGCGTGCACGGCGACAGCATGGCCAGCGAGATGGGCGACTCCTTTCCCGAGGGCTCGATCATCGTCGTCGAGCCCGACCTCGAGGTGCTGCCCGGCGACTACGTCATCGCGCTCAACGAGCACGCGCAGACCACCTTCAAGCAGCTGGTCAGGGATGGGGGCGAGTTCTACCTGCGGCCCCTCAATCCGCGCTACCCGATCAAGCCGCTCGGCGTGGCGCGCGTGATCGGGGTGGTGCGCGAATTCAGCAAGCGCTTCCGTTGAAAGGCGTGCTGGCGCCGCACGACCGAGCCTCAGGGTCGATTCGGATAGATAGAATTGCTACTCATTGATATATTTACTATCAATCCAATCTCGAGCTATTCCCGCTTGGCGAACGGCGCCTTGCCTGCCATGACTCCCGACACCGAACTCGACTTCTGCTACCGAGGGTGGCACGTGAAGATTCGCGTCACGACCGTGCAAGGCGCGGCCTTCGCATCGGGCCATGCCGATCTGGATCTGGGCGGCATCGTCCGGCGCCGCCTCGTGGTGGCAGGCACGGACGGCCCCGATGTCGTCGGTGCGTTGAAAGAGGATGCGAGGACCTTCGTCGAGCAGTGGAGCCGCGAGCGCCATCTCGATTCGTGACGCACTGAACGGCGCCACGGGCCGCGAAGGCCTCGTGGCTTTGGCCTACGACTCCGCCGTGAAGCCGATGCGCTTGACCAGCGGTCCCCAGCGTTCGAACTCGGCCTGCTGCGACATCGCCATCTCGTTGGCGGTGGAGCCGCGCGCGATCAGGCCGACGACGCCCAGGCTATCGATCACGGCGCGCTCCTTGACCGCGGCATTGACGGCGGCGTTGGCGCGCGCGATCGCGGCGGCCGGCGTCTGCGCGGGCGCATAGAAGCCGAACCATTCCTCGGTCGTGAGCTCGGCGAAGCCCTGTTCCGCGAAGGTCGGCACCTCGGGCGAGAACGGCGAGCGCTGGCGGCCCGAGGTCGCGATCATCCGCAGCTTGCCCGCGCGGTGGTTGGCGAGGAAGTCGCCGCTCGGCGTGACCATGGCGGCGATCTGTCCGCCCACCACGTCGGTGATGCCGGGCACCGAACCGCGATAGGGCACGTGCCGCAGATCGACGTTGGCCGTGAGGCCGAGCAGGGCGCCGATGAAGTGCGGCGTGGAGCCCGCGGCCGGCGAGCCGTAGTTCGCCTCCTGCGGGTTGGCCTTGGCCCAGGCCAGGAAGTCCCGCACCGTGACCACGCTGGCGGGCACCTTCGGTCCCACCGCGAGGCCGTGGTGCATGATCGCGCCGGTCGAGACGGGGGCGAAGTCCTTGTTCGCGTCGTAGCTGAGCTTCGAGTAGACGTGCGGATAGATCGAGGTGCAGGAGAACGGCGACAGCGCCAGCACCGATCCGTCGGCCGGCGCCGACTTCAGCACCTCGAGCGCGATGCGCCCGCCGGCCCCCGGGCGGTTGTCGACCACCGCGACGTTGCGCGAGTACGCGGAGCCCGCGACCTTCTCGCCGATGCGGCGCGCCACGCTGTCGCCGGCACTGCCCGCAGGAAAGCCGTAATAGATCTTGACCTGGTCCAGTGCCTGGGCCGATGCCGCGAGCGGCAGCAGCGAGGCGAGGGCACCGCCGCCCGCTGCCTGAATGAAGGTCCGTCGTGTCTGCATGAAAGTCTCCTCGGTCGTTGTGAATGTCGTGGTTCAGGCGGCGGGCGCGATGTCCGCGCCGGCCTGCGGCGTGCGCACCTTGGCGCCCGCGCCATCGAGGAAGGCCTGCACGCGCAGCTTCGCCTCGGGCGCGCTCTGCGTGATGGCGCTCATCAGGGCTTCGGTCATCAGCCCGTGGTCCGCGGGCTGCTCCGCGATGCGCGGCAGCGCCTGCATCACCGCGAAGTTGGTCAGCGGCGCATTGCGCGCCACCTGGCGGGCCAGCGAGAGCGCGTGCGACCAGGCCTTGCCCTCGGCCACGAGGTACTGCGAGAAGCCGACGCGCTCGCCCTCGTCGGCGCGGTACACGCGGCCGGTGAGCATCATGTCGGCCATGCGCGAGACGCCGATCAGCTTGGGAATGCGCACCGATCCGCCACCGCCGACGAAGATGCCGCGCGTGCCTTCGGGCAGCGCGTAGAAGGCGGTGGCATCGGCCACGCGCACATGGCAGGCCGCGGCCAGCTCGAGGCCGCCGCCGATCACCGCCCCGTGCAGCGCGGCGATCACGGGCACCGGGCCGAACTGGATGGCATCGAGCGCCGCATGCCACATGCGCGAGTGCTGCACCGCCTGCGGCGGATCGCGGTGAGCCAGTTCGGACAGGTCGAGCCCGGCGCAGAAGTGCGCGCCCCGGCCGCCGAGCACCGCGGCGCGCACATGGCCGGGCAGGTTCTCGAACGCATGCCGCAACTCCAGCACCAGGCCGTCGTTGAGGGCATTGCGCTTGTCGGCGCGGCTCAGGTGCAGGTGGGCGATCTCCTCCTGGAGTTCGAGGGTCAGGAACTGGTACTGCATGGCTTTCGATGAGGTCGGGGAAGAAGCTTTTTCGCGTTTCTCAATACACGTACAGATGTGTATGGTGTGGCGATGCTATCAGCCGGATCCGGACGAGCGGCTCAGGGTTTGCCCAAGGGAATGGGCCCTGACTCTGGTGCATGCGGGCCTCCGCTATCATCGGCGCATGCTGACGACCACCCCTGGCAAACCGCGCCCGCGCAAGGCCTCGGCCGCCCTGCAGCGCAAGAGCGAGGCCGGCGCCAAGCCGGCCTCCGAGCGGTCCCAGCTCGGGCCCGCCGACTGGATCGTGGCCGCGACGGAACTGCTGATCGACAAGAGCATCGATGCGGTCCGCGTCGACGTGCTGGCCAAGCTCCTGCAGGTGACGCGCGGTTCCTTCTACTGGCACTTCGTCGACCGCGACGACCTGCTCAAGCGCATCCTCGTGAGCTGGCAGGAGGCGCAGACCGAGCAGATCATCGCGCGCTACCGCAAGCAGGGCGTCGAGGCGCAGGACCTGATCGTCGAGCTGGTCGAGCTGCCGTTCCATGGCCGCGCGGCCATGAAGGGTGCATCGGTCGAGCTCGCGGTCCGTGCCTGGGCCCGGCGCGACGAGATGGCGCGCATGATCGTCGACGAGGTCGATGCCAAGCGGCTCGCCTACATCGAGGAATGCTTCCTCTCGTGCGGCTTCGACGCCAAGTCGGCGCGCTCGCGCGCCTTCACGCTCTATTGCTACATGCAGTCGGAGTCGCTGTTCAGGAACCAGGGCTCCACCGCCGACAAGGCCGAGCGCCGCCGCTTCGTGGCCCAGATGCTGCTGGCGCCGGAGCCCGGCAAGGCCCCGGCGCGCTAGCACGCCGCTGCTTCAGTCGTAGGCGCAGCTGAAGCTGGCCGCCAGGTTCTGGTCGCCCGAGCCGCGGTACTTCGGCCAGGTCGGGTAGCGGCACAACGGACGCGTCATCTCCACGCGCTTGCCGTCGGCCGCCAGCCGCGCCGCCGTGAGCGAATCGTCGGGCGCCTTGCCCTTCTCGACCCAGTTCTCGAGGATCGCGAGGTTGTCGACGATGCCGGCACCCGGGCCGCCCGGGCCATGGACCACGCCCGGCAGCATGTAGAAGCGCATGAAGGCATCGGTCGTCTCCTGGCCCAGCTTGCCGACCACGCTCTGGTAGTAGTCCGTGGCATAGCCGGGCGGCACCAGGTTGTCGCTCGCGCCGGCCCACAGCAGCAGCTTGGCGCCGCGTCCCGCGAAGGCCGACAGGTCGGGATTCGTCGCATTGACCTTCTCGGAGAGCTCGAGCCAGCGCGCCGGATCGGACCCCGGCGTGTAGCCGAGCACCGTCGTGTTGACGTTCGAGGTCACCTGGTACTTGAGCCACCAGTCGGAGAAGAAGTAGAGCTGGCTCGCGGGCGCCGTCGGGCTGGCGCCGAACTGCGCGATGGTCCAGTTGCCGGCCGCGGCCGCCTCGCCGCCCACGCCCCAGGCCGGCGCCCTGGTGATGCCGTTCGCCACCGGCACGGGCAGCGTGAAGTCCGAGCGCATGAAGTCGACCGACGCGATCTGCGGATCCGACAGGCAGCTGTCGCCGCCGTCCACGCCGCCCGGGCAGCGCAGCGTGCGCACGTCGAAGCGGCAGGCGCTGACATGGGAGATGACGCCGTCCACCGCGCCATCGAGGCCGTCGCAGGCCGCCATCTGGGCATCGCCGAACAGCTTGATCTTGGCCGGGCTGAGCCAGCCCGCGCCGTTGTTCGAGAACGCCAGCTTGGCCAGCGCGATCCCGCGCTGGATCACGTTGCTGTAGTCGACCACGGGCTCGCCGGCCACGATGCCGTCGTAGCTCTGCGGATAGCGCTGCGCCTGCAGCAGCGCCTCGCGGCCGCCGGTGGACATGCCGTAGAAGTAGGTCCTGGCGGCGGGCTTGCCGTAGATCGACTGGATCGCGGCGCTGGCGACCTTCAGCACCTGCGGGTGGTAGGCGAAAGCGAAGTTGTCGAAGGCCGAGGGGTTGTTGAGCGTCGAGCTCAGGTCGGGCACCTGCACCCCGCCGTCCGCGCTGACCCACGCGTAGCCGCGCTTGTAGACGTCGCCATTGGCCAGCATCACCAGGTCGGGCCCGACGACCACGCCGTCGTAGCCGCCACCGCCGATCTGCACCAGCCGCTGGTTCCACACCGAGTCCTCGGGCAGGTCGATGCGGAAGTTGATGGTCGAGGTGGGCGAGCTCACGATGGCGCCACGCACCTGGCATGTCTGCAGCGTGGTGGCGGACGCGGCCATCACTTCGGCCGTGGCGATGCTGCCCGGTCCGACGGCCTTGCCGACCAGTCCGCT